>JAMOVL010000024.1 GCA_027067785.1 Desulfurococcales archaeon
CCCATATCGTAAACGTCCCGCGGCACTCCGGGTAGGTATGGGGGATTAAACACGATTAGATTAACTCCGGTCCTCTCCCTGAATGGTTTAAGCGAATAAGAATTAAGGACAACTCCCCTGCCTACGAGATTGTTTAGCCTAATATTGTGGAGAGTGTTCAGACACGCAGCCGGATTAGCATCGACAAAAACTACTTGGCCACATTTACCAGTTATAAGTAGATAAATACCGTGTATCCCCGTTCCTGAGCATGTTTCAATACAAGTTCTGCTGAATCCTCTATATTCGTTAAGGAGATCGAGAAGCAGCCATGTATCATCAGAAGGCTCATACACATTTTCAAAAACACTGATCCTTCCCCAGCCTAGGTCTAGCACGAATCTCTCCATACTCGGGCCAGCTCCTCTATCTGTTCCGGAGTTAACTGGTAAATCCTGGTCTTATCATCTATTCCTAAACGGCCGAAGAGGCTCTCGCTACATAGTCCTAGTTCTCTACAAATAACTTTACGTGCTTTCTTACGCCTAGTTATGAAGAGCCTCCTGCTGACCTCTTCGATACAAGGCGGTAGCTCGGAGAAATCCCTGGTTCTCCGCATAACTAGAAGTTGTGAAGAAACATCAGGTCTAGGGTAAAAACATGATGGTGGATAAACAGGTCCAGGCTCTAGTTCGAATACGAGTCTAACGAGAACAGTTATCCTGCCATACTCTGGTGTTCCTGGAGAAGCACATAGTCTTTCAACAACATCCTTCTGTAGAACCAGAATGGCTGTTTTGACATGATCTGATTTAGATGCTTTTACAAGTATGCTTGAAGATATGTGATAGGGTGTATTTGATACGATAGTGTCTGTATTCCAGAGGAGATCGAGTGCGTCTCCAATGATGAGGATTCCGGGCCTATTAATGAACTTAGACGCTATCTCCCCTAGCCGCTCATCGATTTCGACATGGATTGTTGGTTTAAAGTATTTTGATAAGTAGTAAGATATGGTTCCTATACCGGTGCCGATCTCCATTATGGGGCCCTTAGAAAGTACACGGGTATGATCAATTACATCTCTTACTAGTCTACTGCATACAACGAAGTTCTGGCTAAACTTCTTACGAGGCCTAATACCGTATGTCCGGAGAACATTAAGTGTCCATCTAAGCAATTCTTTATCAAATAATGGTGTGGGCGGCGGGTTTTTCAACGGTGAAAACACCATTTAATGGGCATGTAATAGAATAGTGTTTCTATTGATCCATGCTAAAATAAACCATGTTCTCGTATAATTTGGTCTTTAAAGGAGTTCCTCGTAGTATAGCCTCTCTAAGTATCCTAGATAGAGTGTATTGGGCTGTTTTCTCGGAGGTTTTACGAAGAGATAGTATTTCTCGTTACCCATTAGCTCGCTAATGATACGCTCTGTAAGCGTCTTTACAGGATCGATCTTTGTCCTCTCCTTAATATCCTTGAAGCTTTCGAAAGGCTTTTTCTTACGCTCCTCGAGTATATGTCTCATTGTCTTCTTACCGATACCAGGTAATAGTTCGAGAGCGTGTAGACGTATATTCACAGGTTGTGAAAGGTTAAAGAATGCGACAAACAATTTCTCGTTGTCAAGAATTATTCTTTTGACTGCCTCCGGTAGATTTGTACGTGCAACACTTGTTAAGTCATCATACGTTATAGGTATGGGGCGTCTTATCTTGGAGTGTGGATCAAGCTCTACTTTCTCCAGAATATCTATCCTGACTGCTGGGAGAGGCTCTGCCTCGATAAGCGTGAAGAACTTGGTGCCGACTGCTTGGACGAGAGGCTTATTTCTATGCTCGGGATGTCTATCTGTAGGGTTGCCGAACTCCATATAGTCAATGATATATACGGCTGGCTCATCTACGCGTTGCCTCCCTTCAGGCGGGCCGAAACGATGATAACGTGCTGGCCTTCTATAAGGACGCAATCTGATCAACCCTAGTGGTCTAGTCATAGAATATTGTTTATGTAAATCCTACTAATAATGTTCTTTTCACACAGGCTAAAATAGGAATGCTCTATTGTTCTTCCTTACAATAAGGCTTAACCGTCTCGAGAATCTCTTGTACTTCATCGGTTTCGAATACTTTTTCCTCGAGCTCTAGAAGTATTCTTGTCTCATCAATCGTCTGGGGACATATATTTATCAGCATGATAATAGTCTCTTCCTTTAAACCGAAGTTACGGAGCTTCTTCTTAAGAGCCGCTGCTACTTCTGGCTCCATCTTCGAAGATATTGAGAGGTATCGCAGTGTTTTAACCAGTAATGGTGAAACGCTCCCTTCTTTCTCCTCGATGATACCCACTATTTTCTTCAATATCTTCAGAGCCTCGGGGTTTGATAGGTGTTCTTCATTCAGAATTTCTACCTCTAGTTCCTGAGCCAAAACATATCACCAATTTACTCCATAGTATCGTATCTAGATAATACTACATGTTATATTTATTCTAATAAGTCTCAAAATAGTTGAACTTACTGCGGCGCTGGTTTCAGGTGTTCTGGGCGGACGAACAGTATTTTCCTCTTATCTCCAAGATATACTTCGACAATGTATGCTTTCCCGCGCTTACCGATAATAGTTCCTGTCTTGCCGTGATACCTCCTATGCGGCATACCGTGGTGTATTGCCGGGTTCACCTTTATATGGATCTTGTCGCCAGGCCTATACTCGTGTAGCAGCATACTTAGAGGTGGAACAGCTCCTCGTTCCCTAATGTGTTTCTTGAATACCTTCCTCGTTCTATGCCTATATCCTCTCGGCGCTCTAACCATTATTACAACACCTAGTCATTTTCTCGTACTATCTCACTGGATAGGATGGATTATATAAGTGTCTAAATAAGGATTTCTGATTCCATATACCCGAAAATAATCTATATCTGTTCTACCGCTAGCACGTCGAGCTCCAGAGGATAGGCTTGTGTACCGAGTATTTCAGATATACTCGGCGTAGTTCTACCTTGATCGCCGTGTACGAGTTCCTTAACATATAGGCCTCCATCGCAGTATATGAGCGCCTCAAACACATTATCCCCTAGTCGTCTCGTCTTTACCTTGTACACCTTCCTTCTGCGCAAATGCTCTTTCTTCCTCCTTAGAATACGGAGAGGGGTGAGCTGTCTTATTTCTCTCTCCACAAAGTATTCTTCAATCCTGGCTAAGTCTTGTTCATCCACAGGTTTTTCCGTCATAACAAGTACTTTGTAGAGTTTCTTCTTCTTGGACGCCTCACCTTTCAGATAGGCTATCCTAGTCCTCGAAGACTCCCCATAGACACTAGCTTCTATAAGAGTACCCTTAAGGAGCTCGTTGATCAAATCCAGGTCAACATATCTGAACCTAGGATTCTTAACCTCGATAACCAGAGGCCTTCCTGTCCCCAGCATCCTCGCATCAACGTCTTCCCTACCGCTTGCATGAATAATTATTTCGTCTGCTTCAAAAACGTCTTTGAGCCTATCATTAAAGAATTCCTGTAAGCTATACGGATAGAGCTTGACGCCGTCACGTGTAGTCCATATAGTATGTGAAATATTTCTTCCACGTTTCCAGTATCTTCCCTCGAAAAGCAACGGGTTGATCTCAAGCCTTATATTGAGTGTATCATAATCTATTACCACGACCGCCTCTGGCTTTTCGAAATCAGGTTCCAGCCCATATTTCTTCAAGATTCTTTTTCCTACTTCTCTCTTGATCTCATTCTTTATTGATTCCGAGTATTCCAGTCCACTAAAAGTGGAGACCTCTATCTCACGTAGGATAACGTCTTGCGGAACACTGACACCTACAAGGAACCTGTAAGCATTTACTTCTCTGAGTAGTTCTGCGGCTTTTTCAGCTAGCTGATCATAGAGTTCTTCACTGAGCTTATCACCACAGATGTAGCATGGTGCTTCAGCTATTTTTTCACCAAATATTTTTTCGTAGAGAGAGCTCAGTGGTTTACCCGAGTTGATGGCTATTCTTCTCAAATACTCTTTGTCCACGACGCCTTCCTGGTATTCCTCATATAGCTTCATGTTAAGGAATACCTTGATAGCATGGCCGCGCTCCTTATTAGTCATCTCTATTCCTTTCTTTGCGAACTGTCTCCCCAAGCAGTGATCACATAGGGGGTAACGTTCAAGGAGTTTTTGCGCTGTCGATATTATATCGTATAGGCTTTTTCCACTCAATCTTCCCTCTCCTCCTTACCCAAGTACCATAGGCTAGGTCTAGGATATAATTTGATGCTATTATGAAGTATGGTTTGTCGGGTGGAACAGGTGTTTCTAGGCACATGGATTGCTCATTATCTAGTATTTTCTCGCCGGAAACGTTGATCAATACTATTTTAGGCGGCAGTCCTGGTAGTTTTAGATGGCATGGAATTGATTTTTCATCATAGCCTCTGCGCCGGGCTAGTATCTCGACCGCGGTATTACTGGAAATAGCATTCATTAAAATATTTAGAGGTATTAGGGACACGCCGGGATAGAGTTTGTTTTTACATAGGATTGACTCTAGGAAATGAGATAGACTCTTTTCCTGGGGATGAAAATGTTTGAGCCCGTACCCGGTGAGAACTACTGCTTGGCGACCAGTGCCGATTGCCACGACCGTGTCTACGCGAATACCATAGCTAATCGTTAAAGCGTAGAGTATATGGTGTTTGAACGCCTCGATCGTACTGCACGGGTTATAAGCTCTAAGTAAAACTATTCTTTTCGGCGAGTAGGGTGTTAATATGTCGAGAATCGTCAAGGCTTGAAGCCTAGCTGTAAGCGTTCCAGTATATTCTTTCTTTTCCTTAGCTGCTTCGCAAGTCTTTTCATCGCCTGGTATTGTTTAAGCAGTTCTCTAACGTCTTCAGGCCTAACACCAGCACCGAGGGCTATTCTTCTGATTCTTCTCCTGTCTATTATCTCTGGTTTATCCAGTTCTTCGTAGGTCATCGAGTTGATTATTGCGATCCATTTCTTAATTCTCTCCTCAGCCTTACCAGCCTCGAACTCCAGCGGTAGCTTCATGCTGAGGCCGGGAATCATCTGTAGTATCTTGCTTAGCGGCCCCATTTTTCTGAGGCTGATAAGTTGTTTGTATATTATCCTCATATTCAGCCTGCCTGAGACGAAATCCTCAATGTCTTTCTCCGTGAACTCTACCTGTACCCTCTTAACTCTCTCGACTAGAGCCTCCAGATCACCCATTCCCAGGATGCGGGCGACGAATTTCGGCGGTCTAAACACCTCTAGCTCGTCGAGTTTCTCACCGGTTCCTATGAATTTTATCGTGGCCCCGGTCACCGCTACTGCTGATAAGGCGCCGCCTCCTTTCGCTGTGCCGTCTAGCTTGGTTATTATTATTGAGCCGATGGGTGTTGCTTCATGGAATTTCTTAGCTATATTATATGCTTGCTGACCTATCGCTGCATCTATTACCAATACGACCTCGTCAGGCTTTATGGTCTTGCTGATCTGCTCCATCTCCTTCAGTAGGTCTTCCTCACGGTGATGCCTGCCAGCCGTATCAACTATTATGATATCGAAGCCCTTGTCGACAAAGTATTTCACACCATTCTTTGCGATGGCGACAGCGTCCTTGTTGCCGGGCTCACCATATATAGGTACACCCGCTTCTTCCGCGAGCTGTTTCAACTGATCATATGCTGCCGGCCTATAGGTATCGGCTGCTACGAGGCCTACTCTGTACCCGTCAAGCTTATAGTAATATGCTAGTTTGCCTGCTGTTGTAGTCTTACCGCTTCCCTGCAGGCCTACAAGAAGGATTACCCATGGCTTCTTCCTGGGTTTCACCTGTGGTTTCTTCTCTCCTCCAAAGAGCTTGGTCAGCTCATCATAAACGATTGTTACGAACCATTCACGCCTCGTGATGCCTGGCGGGGGCTCTTCTTTTAATGCTCTCTCCTTTATCTTCCTAGTCAGCTCTGCGACAATCCTGATATTAACGTCTGCACGTATGAGTTCTTTCTGTAGCTCCTTAATGAACTCTTTAACCGCTCTCTCGTAGTCGCCTTTTCCTCTTAGGAAAGACGCTAGTGCTTTACGTACTCCCTCTAGTACCATTCCACCGTACCTCATCAGCTATGCCTTAGATATGAGGAGTGTATAGCCCGGTTTATATAATGTATTTGGTGCGGGGGGTGGGATTTGAACCCACGCCGGCCTACGCCAGCGGATCTCCCCCTAGGCGGTAAGCCCCTGTCTTGAGTCCGCCCCCTTCGACCAGGCTCGGGCACCCCCGCACCATACTATGGTAATTCAATAAGGGGATTTATATTTAAGGTAGCTATTACTGGCTTGATACATAGACGGTGGTTAGATGGAGCTAGCCTACAGCGTTAATCCTGGGATAGAGGATATTGCAGCTGAGGAAGTAGTTGCTGAGATGGGTGGTACAACAACTTATCGTATGATGACAGGATATGTTTTCCATAAACCGGCATACTTCAGTGAAAACGCGGTTATGAGGCTTAGAAGTATAAATAGGGCATACATACTTCTATGGCGTGGCAGGATCAGTGATAAGTTAGATGATCTATTGGGTGTTAAAGAGAGAATTCTCCGGGAAATCAAGGGCTTAGAAGACTATATAACTCCTGCAACGAGCTTTGCAGTATCCGCTGAAAGAATAGGTACACACGAATTTACATCCATGGATATTGCTAGAGTTATCGGTGATGTTATCATAACATATATTGAGCAATTCTATGGGAGGAGGCCGCCCGTAGACCTACGTAAGCCTCATGTCGTGATCTTTGCTTTTCAGCGCTTCGAAGAACTAATAATTGGCGTCTCGCTCACGGGTACGAGGAGTATGCATCGAAGAGGATATCGAGTATACGATCATCCCGCCGCTCTAAAGCCTACACTAGCGTATGCTATGCTGAGATTATCAGGGACTAGGGATCATGATGTGATAATCGATCCCATGTGTGGCGGCGGGACAATACCAATAGAAGCAGCACTTATCCATGAGGATGCAGAGATAAAGGGCCTTGATAAGAACCCGCATCATGTCATGGGTGCTAAACTCAATGCTTTAGCGGCTGGTGTAAGGGATAGAGTGTTCTTTGGGGTTTGGGATGCGAGGAGACTACATGAGCTGTCTGAAGAATTTGATCATATAATATCTAACCCGCCGTACGGCATAAGGTATGGAAACCCCACAGTAGTCCGGAGACTATACAGGGAATTCTTAATGTCAGCCTCGAAATGCTTGACCAGCAGGGGCCGTATAACCATTATTACCACGGAGTATAACTATGTGAACAAGATCATAGATGGCCTTGGCCTCAGGATTGTGCATGAAAGAACAGTTTATCATGGAAGCCTCTACCCGCACATAATTGTTCTCGAAAGAGAATAATTTTATAAAATATTTCTAGACTCTAACACAATAGAGCCGGATAAGCATAAGAGAAGTGGTGAGAAATGCCTCTAAGACCAGCACGATGCTACACACATTTCAGCGGCCCACCCTACACGAGGAAGGAATACATACCTGGTGTGCCGCAGCCAAAAATAGTTAAGTTCGAAATGGGAAACGTCCACGGAGATTACGACTATGTAGCAGAACTAGTAATGATCGAGGCTGGACAGATAAGGCACAACGCACTAGAAGCCGCACGTGTCATGGCGAACAAGTATCTCAGCACAAGCGTTGGCGAGAACAACTACTTCCTAAAAGTAAGGGTATATCCACACCACGTGCTAAGAGAAAACAAGATGATGGCGTTCGCCGGCGCAGACCGTCTACAGGATGGTATGAGACAAGCATTTGGAAAACCAATAGGCACAGCAGCAAGGGTATATCCTGGAACAGTTGTTATGGAGGTACGTATTAAGAAGGAACATGTAGAGCACGCTAAAGAAGCATTAAGAAGGGCAGCGTCAAAACTACCGTTACCAGCAAGGATAAGGTTTAAACCGCTAAAACCAGGGCTAAAGCCTGTCTAAATCCAACCAGGTTTTAAACCTAACGAGGCATAGATGAAATTCTCCGTCTAATAGATTTCTAGAAATTACTCGTTAGAACTAGACAAAAATTCTCTGCATAATAGATTATATTAGTGCTGAAAATATGAGTGATGAATGTTTTGTGTATATGCCAATCGAGCCTAGAATACAGTGATCTAATATGACAAATATAGCCGACCTATATATTCTCGATCTAGGCCTAGTAGATGAATTCATTGAAGAAAACAATATCAAAAAGATACTGCTTCAAGCTCCTGATGGATTGAAGCCTTTATTAGAGAAAATCATTAGACATATTAAAGCATTACATCCCCAGACCAAGATAATCATATCGGCTGAGCCATGGTATGGTTCTTGTATGCTGAGCATTAATGAGGTAAAGATACTAGGTGTTGATGGAATTGTACATGTCGGCCATAATAGGTATCCCTGGCTGTACGATGATATAGGGGTTCCCATACTCTATATGCCAGCATATTATTCAGGAAAGCCTTCCAAGACCCTATTGGACAGATTATTGAAGACCATAGAAGATCATGACATAGGAATGGTTGCCAGCATACAGTATATTCCATATATGAACACACTAGCAAATATTCTCAAGACGAAAGGCTACAACGTGCATATAGGCAATCCTTCAAGTCAGTTGATGGAGAAAGGACAAATCCTTGGATGCGAGTATACCGCAGCTCTGAATATGCGAAACAAGGTTAAAGCATTCATCGTTATATCCGGGGGAATATTCCATGCACTAGGTCTTTCATTAATTCTAAGAGAACATAAAATATACGGTCTAGATCCTCATAGAGAGGAAATATGGAACACATCTACTTACAGAGACAAGGTCCTCAGAATAAGATACTATAAGCTATACCAGATACTACGGAGAGGCATTCGAAAAGTAGCGATAATCGTATCACCATTACTCGGACAGTATAGGTCCTCCATAATAATGTACCTGGAGGATCTCCTGAGCAAAAACGGTATAGATTACCAAGTGTTCAGCACCACTATGGTTGACAATGATAGGATCTCCTCGATAGATAATGCATTCTCTCCAGATGCTTTCGTTATAACGAGTTGCCCCCGCTTACCAATAGATGATCTCTCAGAATATCATAAACCTGTGTTAACTCCTGGAGAGCTAGTGATGGTGGTTAAAAAGAATATTGATAAATACATCTTTCCATGGTGATCCCCAGATATAGTTCACTTCCTCCTACTATCTCCTCTATGGATCGGATGATAGGGTCTAGGCAGGTATTCAACGCCTGGCCTATACTGTAGTGCCTGGGGATATAGCTCCATTAACTCATAGACTTCCGGAGGGATCTCATCCTTGACAGGTAGACCTAGTTCTTTAGCTTCTTCAAACGTTATCGGATAATCATGTGTGTAGTATCCCTCGGTCAGTTTCTTAGCTATCTCTTCGGCCTTCTCGTCAGGCATCCTACCCTTCAGGATCTTCTTGATGAAACCCTGCATCTCTCTAAGCGCTTTCTCAGCTATATCAGCGTATATCAGTATTTCATCACTTGCCTTATCGCCTTTGAGCTTAGCGATCTTAATAAGGCTGGGGGCTGGGAATGTACCCTTTGATGTTGGCAGCTGCGGATCGAGAGGTCCAAGCACTGCGTGGCGATCCAATAGGATCTCATCGGCTGCAAGAGCTATTAGTGTTCCACCACTCATAGCGTAGTGTGGCACTATAACTATTTTCTTGGCTGGATGGCTTCTAAGAGCCATTGCTATTTGGGATGCCGCAAGGACTAGTCCTCCCGGCGTGTGTAGAATCAATGCTATTGGTTGTTCGGGAGGTGTTGTTCTAATCGCCCTTATGATGGCCTCGGAGTCCTCGATATCTATGAACCTGTATACGGGGATCCCGAGAAACCCTATTTTTTCCTGCCTATGGATCATCGTTATAACGCGCCATCCATACTTCCTCTCTATGGCCCTGATCAGCCTAAGCCTTGCGTTTAGTAATGCTTTATACTGGAGCTGGGGATGGATCAGTACATAGAGCAGGAGTAGCCAAAACATTAAACTAATAATGTCCCCGAAACCATCCATTTCTGTTGCACCCAATGTTTTTCTAATGGTGACGGATTAATATGCTTTATAACACTAGATTAAATAAAAGAAACCTTGAATCAATTCTTGAGCAGATACCAGGTTTTAGTACACCTAAGAGATCTTTGGAACAGTATGTAACACCATCAGACATAGCTGCAGAGATTTTGTGGACAGCCTTTATGAATAGGGATATATATGATAAGACAGTTGTAGATCTAGGATGCGGTACTTTAAGGCTAAGCATAGGCGCCCTAATACTCGGTGCTCGACGATTATTCTCTATAGATGTGGACTGCGATGTCATCGAGGAAGCAATCAATATTGCTAAAGACATAGATTTCGCCGCACCCCATATACATAGACTCGTACCGATCTGCTCCGATGTCAGGGAAACCAGTATGAAGCACGCTGACACCGTTGTTATGAATCCTCCCTTCGGC
>JAMOVL010000025.1 GCA_027067785.1 Desulfurococcales archaeon
CACCAATAGCCCCAGCAGCCTCCAACACCTTGATCCTAGGAGGCTTCCTCAAAGGCTTAAGACCAGGAGAACCCGACAAGACCTAACCCCTCACAAACTCGAGTACAAGAGGATCACGGGAAACAATACGTGCAACACCACTAATCATCTGGCCAACGCCAAGCCTCAATAACTCCTCATACTTCTCCCGAGGCAGCAACAGATAGAAAGACGCCTGCTCACCACCCACACTACCCTGAACAAAAACCGAGGGAGCATCAAAGCCCTCAGGAGACTCAAACCCCACAATAACACCGTCAAACTCAACAGTCTCGCCAGCCATAAGGAATCCCCAGCGACAACCAGGTACAAGCACCAGCCATCCTAATACAATATTATCTAGCCAGCCTCAACTAATAAAATAACCTATCAAGAAAACACGGAACAATATGTAAAAGATAAGGTTCTTATCCAAACAAGCTACAAGAAAAATTATGGAGAAACAAGACATAAGAGGATGAACACTATGTCTGCACCCAAAATAGAGAACGAGCTCAGCACAGGATTAGTAATAGCCGGCGCCTACGCCGACAAGCTAAGGAGAACACTGTTCGCACAGCTCAGAGACCTCGTAAAGAAAAACAGGGATTTCGCGAGAGAAGTAGCACGAGCAGCGGGAGAAATGAACAGGCTAATCTACATCATCCTCGTCGAAGAGCTCAAGAGCGATAAGGGCGACGTGGTAAGGATAAGGGTGAAATACGAGGTAGACACGGAGAACTGGAAGATCAAGTGGAAATACGATACTCTAAGAATAGAGTACTTCAAGAGATACCCCGACGAAGAAGTAAAGAAGATAGTGGAGAAGATCATCAAGGAAAAACTAGAAGAAGTACAAGAACAATACAGAGAAGCACCCTCAAGAGAAGAAGCCGAGAAAATCCTCAAGGGAGAAGTAAAACCGGAAGAACAATGGGAGAAAGAAGAAACAATAAGAATAATAGGATCAACCCAGCCGCTAGAACGCGAAGAAACAAAAGAAGAAGCTGAGGAAGAAAAGAAAGAAGAACAAGAAGCTAAGCCCGAAGAAACAAGCATCGCTGAAATCATAGGCGGCGCAGACCCTATAGGCGAAACACTGGATGGAGGCGTAGTATTCAAAATAGTAAGCACTAACGATGACAACATAGGCATAGCATCAGTAGAGCCACACGCAGGAGGCTACATGATCGACTGTATAATAATACATTCCGGCAAAGCATACAGAATACACTTCAAAGCATCACACAAGCCAAGCGAGTACATGGAAAACCCATCCCTACTAATAGAGGAGATAAAGAAAGCTAAACCAGTCCCGATAAAGAAGGAGGACGCTGAATCACTTATAAAGTCAAAAATGGAGTCCCTAGCCTAACACGTTTTCCCCTACTCATCTACCCGTCAAGACAGGGATAAGGTAAAACAATAGTACAAGAATAATCGCAAGTATTAAGAGGTAAACAGCGATATTTTTATTCTTGACGAAAACGATCGGTATAGGCCCAATAATTATCACACCACCATAATCACTACGCGTCCCTCCTCCACTCCTCAAAGCTAGAAAACCAAAAACAATCAATGCAAGCCCGATAACAACAAGCGTTAAGCCGAGATAGTACATGTCGCCTACCAAGCCATATCACCAGTGAACCAGTGGTCAGACCCGCGCGAGCTCCACATCGCCGAAACGGCTTAGGCCTTGCTAAGCATCTTCATCCCAGTAACAAATTATTGTAACACACCTGTTAAAACCATATCATGAACCATCATGGAGAACGGGTAACGAGTATGCCGACACGCATCGACATAGGCGAAGCACCAGAGGGAATACTAGAGCTAGAAAACAATGAGATACTAGAAGAGTTCCTACTAGCACTCGAAGCAGCTGGTGCCAGTCCAGAGACGATCAAGGCGTACAGGTCCGCTATAACCGATTTCCTCGACTACCTCGGAGACAAGCCGTTGAAACAAGTAACGATAAGAGACGTGATAAGATGGAGAAACCAGAAGCTGAGAAAAGGATTCAAAAAACCGAGACAGAACGAGAAGAGGGGCTGGCAGGTAACACTACACTACTACACATTATTCCTAAGAAGATTCCTCGAATGGCTAGGGCTAAACATAAGAATACCGGGAGTGAAGAAGCCGCCGCGAAAAATAGAGGCTTTAAGCGATGATGAAATAGAGAGAATGTATAGCGCCGCAAGAGATCCTCTCGACAAACTAATACTTGACCTCCTCCTAGACACAGGCCTTAGAAGCAAAGAACTACTGGGACTAAGAGTAAAAGACATAGACCTAGAAAACCTGGTCATAACCGTTAAAGAAACAAAGTATGGCCGCGAACGAAAAGTAGTGATAACCCCAAGAACAGCCAAGACAATACGTGCATGGATAAATCTCAACAGGCTAAAACCGGAGGACAAGCTCATAAATCTAACATATCCCGGCCTGTACAAGAGGATTAGAAAACTAGGCGAAAGAGCAGGAATACCGAGAGAAAAGGCCAGACCGCACGTCCTTAGACATACTTTCGCCACAAGGGCACTCAGGAGAGGCCTCAGCCTACCATCACTACAGAGGCTCCTAGGCCACACCGATATAAAGACGACACAGGTCTACATGCACCTAACAATAGAAGATGTACGCAGAGAATACCTAAGCATACTCGCCGGCAACAAATGCCCGAAGTGTGGCAGAGAAATACCTGTGGGAGCAAAGTACTGTCCATACTGCGGCACAGAAATAAGTGCAGAAGAAAGAGCACTAGCCACCGCTTAGCTCATCCAATATTCTCGCCAATAAAACCCTCAGTATTTCTTTACCCTTCGGGTTACGGCTGAGATAATGTCTCACGAGAGCCTCAGCGTCACCTACAGGGTATTCATCACTATAACTGCTCAGAAGATCTTCAAGCCCTTCGTCGAAAACAACGAATACCACGTCCTCCACAGGAATACGCCAGTTCTCACCGGAATGTTTTATCATTAAAAGTTCCTCCAGATACTTATCTTCATCCTTAATCCCCTTAGTCTCAACCCTATAGTAGGGGGATAGGTAGTGTACTATAGCTATGGCTGCCGTCTTACCATCCTTTATCAGGGCTAATCTAGAAACCTCACTATGATCTAATAAGACTATATGCGAGCCCTCCTCGAGATCATATCCTTTCTTCTTCAGATAATCTAGAAGGCGATCCAGGTCTCTAACAGCCTTACTTATGATCTTCATGCTCACAACCACTAGATATAAACATGATGAGACCTCCTATAAAAGAATCGGTCGAAAAACATGGAGTCAATGATCATTGATGACGAACAAGTATACCGCGAGACAGTGTCTGGCACGATTGAAGAAGAATACATAGTGGAGAAAATCAGGTCCATACTAGAAAGATATAGCGACGAAACAATAATGGTCGAAACACCAGTCATCACATGGATGGAGAAAGAATGCCGTATCGAAATAGGAGGCAAAACAATCAAATGCCATGCAATGCCCTATGTCGAGAAAACAAGTCTAGAAGCACCGATCGCAGTAGCCATAATAGAGCGTGGAGCAATCATAGTCGACAAGCCCGTACAGGGAAAAATAGTATTCATACCCACACCGAGAAACCTCGACAATATCAAGTACATAGCGCTGGAAATGGCAGTGCTAGGCGCTAGAGCAGTAGGTTTCTATGATATCATAGGCGGTAGGTACCGCCGAAAAGTAGTGACCGGAGGATACTATTACAATACCAGGTACGGAGCCCCACCACCAATACCAGTAGTATCAGTTAGACGGGAAGACGTTACAGCCATCGAGAAACACGGTGACACCAAGGCAATACTTCATATAGACTCCGATGTGAAACAAGGAGTAGGAAAAACAATTATAGGGATCAAGAAAGGCCTAAGTAGCGAAACAATACATGTATCAGCACACCACGATCACTGGTTCGCAGGATACCGTGACGACGTAGCAGGCGTAGAAACAGTCCTCAGGCTCGCGAAAAAGCTACACAAAGAGAAAACACGGCACACAATATACTATGTCTTATTCACAGCAGAGGAATCAGGAGCACCAAACTACGCCGACTGGTACTGGGGATGGGGAAGCAGATACATGCTCGAAATAATGAAGAACACCGGAGAAATAACAGGCATAACAGCTAATATAAACATCGACTGCGTAGACCAAGGACATCCATGCCTAACAGGTAACCCTGTTCTAACAAGATATGCTGAAACAATAGGAGTCAAGAAATGCGGATACGACGATCCCGATTTCGACAGCTTCCAATACACCATCCACGGCATACCTGCCGCAACCCTCGAAGAACTAGACAATATGCTTGAAATATACCATACAGACCAAGATACAAAGAAGAACGCATCGCCGGAAGCCATAGACAGGTATGTAGAAATAACGTATAGACTCCTACGATTAATCGATGAAAAACCACTTAGCTATCAGCCTCTACGCAAATACATCATAGACAGACTGGATAAAGCAGGAACAAGTGTTGAGACGAAAAGACTGATTGGGACAATCGATAAACTAGATGAAAAGATCAGCCCGCGCGAAGCAATAAGATTAGTGACAGCAAGCCTTACAAATATTATCTACGAGCCAGGTATAGGCGGTTTATTCTACGCAGACATAATACCCGAGATCGAACTCGTGAAGCACTCATTGACAGAACACCACTATCCATTGAGAATAAGGATCTATTCGCTCGAAGGCGTAATTACCGATAATATAGTAAAGGATAAAGAAACACTGAGAAAACTGATCCAGAGCTCCGTGAAGGAAAGAATAAATCTTTATCTAGAAAAACTCGAATCCAAACTATGTATTAGCATGTGAGACAATACACAGACAATTACACCACGGGTGAACATTGTGTCCACGGAGAAATTCCGGCTTGACAAATACGCTGATTTCCCCAAATGGTACCATACAATACTCAAAGAAGCGAAGATCGTTGATATAAGGTATCCTGTCAAGGGAATGAATGTATGGATGCCCTACGGCCTAAAAGCTCTAAGACTTATCCAGCGCAAAATGATAGAACTACTCGAATCAACAGGGCATGAAGAAGCTTATTTCCCAACCATGATCCCCGAATCCGTTTTCGCTAAAGAACGTGACTTCCTCGAGGGATTCGGCGGCGAGACATTCGTTGTAGAAGGAACAATGACGAAGAAATTCAGCGAAAAACTATACGTCAGGCCAACCAGCGAGACAGTCATGTATTACATGTGGAACCTATGGATAAAGGGGAGAAAAGACCTACCACTAAAAATGTACCAGGTAGTCAACGTTTTCCGGTACGAGACCAAGATGACACACCCAATACTAAGAGTAAGGGAGATCATGGGATTCATCGAAGCCCATACTGCCCACGCAACAGCAGAAGAAGCAGAACAACAATTTAAAGAAGCAGTAAACATCTATAAGGAATTCTTCGACGACCTCCTAATACCATACTTCATAGTAAAAACCCCCGAATGGGATACATTCGCAGGCGCAGAGTACAATTATGACTTCATAACAGTGATGCCCGACGGTAAAGGACTAGAGCTTGGAAGCGTCATAAACCTCGGCCAGAGATTCGCTAAAGCATTCGATATAAAGTTCATGGATTCAGACGGCACATTCAAATACGTATACCAGACATGCTACGGGATAAGCGAGAGAAGCCTCGGCGCAGTAATAGGAGTACATGGTGACGAGAGAGGATTATTCTTCCCGCCGAAATACGCCCCCATACAGGTAATAATAGTACCCATCATGAAGAAAGAAGACAAGGAGATCCTAGAGTACTCGGAGAAAATAGCTGAACATCTAAAACAACACGGTATAAGAGTCGAAATAGACGATGACCCAGACCATACACCTGGATGGAAATACTATTTCTGGGAAATGAAAGGAGTACCGACCAGGCTAGAAATAGGTAAGAGAGAAGTAGCAGGCAAAACAGTTACAATAGCGAGGAGAGACAAGAGGGAGAAAATACAAGTACCAATAGATGAGCTTGTCGAGAAACTCATAGAGATATGGAGAGATATCGAGAGAGAAATGTATAGTAGAGCATTACAGCATTTGCAGAAAATGACCCACTTCCTCACAGATGATAATATGGAACAAATAGCTGAATTGAAAGGCCTCGTTGTCGCGCCATGGGATGGTACGAGAGAGACGGCTGAACAATTGGAAGAGATAACCGGGAGAGGCCTGCTGGGCGAAATAATAGAATCGCCTATAAAACTGCCCGATCTAAAGAAAAACAAGGTATGTAGCAATCCCAGAACATATGCGTTGCTCGGAAACACATACTAGTTATAACACCAGGATATTTTATTAGCACAGCATAGCGCTCTCCTCTAAGGATAAGATTTAAGAACAGGCAAAACACATTTCGTTTAAACCGAGTGATAGCCATGAGTGATTACATAAACCAGTTAAAAACCCTGTTAATGGCGAAGCTGCCGGAGTACAAGATAATGGTGAAGAGCCCCAGCGTATTTGCCCTAGTAAAAGACAATAAGATCTATGCTATCGTTAAAGACCAGGGAGACTACGTCATCGTAACCATCGCTGGCAAAGACTACAAATACGATAAATGGTATACCAAGCCAGAGCATTTGACAACAGTTCTCGTAAACTACCTTAAAGGCAAGTAACGAAAAACACTAGGATATAAGGAAAATAGCGAATCCTGTTTTTTACACTGCCAGTACTCAGCAGTATCCATACTCCGTGATCCTATAAACCGAGTTATAGGGGCCCCTGATCTCCCTGACCCCACTGATACATATCCTTCTAGAAAAGAAAGGAGCATCGACTACAAGCGTCTCGGCTTCACCACCTTCGAATGCGGGGTTAAACCCGTACTTGTCCGCCAGTCTTATAATCATAGATATAGTCTCACGATCACCTATTACTTTTCCTAGAAGACTATGCGGTAAACCGTATGACGATATACTTATTATCATGAACTTTATCCCAGCATCGATTAACTCATACATGTACTTCTTCTGGTCAATCCTCCATAGCGGAGTATATGATTTTAGGCCGAGCTCTTCCGCTATCATAGAATAACGCATACGTTGATAATCACTCAGTAAAGCACCTGAAGCTACACCTTTAATCCCGTAATCATCCTTAGCGATCACCAATGCTTTTCTCAGCGCTTCAAGTTCTTCCTCGGGCCTAGAAACACGGATCGTTACTAGTGGGAGGCCTATAGATTCTGCCTGTAGCCGTAAAATATCCTCCACAGGTCTATGATAGAGCATCGAATCTTCATAATCAGGAATAATAGATACGAGGCATCTAACTCTAAATCCCTGGATCAACATCCAGTAAAGAGCAAAACTACTGTCTTTACCACCTGTGAAAAGCACTGCTACGTCTAAACACATCAACCATCTACCTTCCAACCTATAAACCAGGTAGAAATAGAATTAAAGAATAGTGATGCATCTATGCCTGGACGTATCAAGGTTACAGTGCTAATAGACAGTAAGAATGGTGGACGTAGCGGTCTACACAGAGTCCATGGATTATCATTATTCATCGAAGCCTATGATAGATACATATTATTCGATCTAGGGCCGGCGGATAAATACTTGATCGAGAACTCCGAGAAACTCGGAGTACCCCTAGACCTGCTAGATGCAGCTATAATTTCCCATAGCCACAGCAGCCACGCTGGAGCACTCGGAGGACTAGGATGGGTGTCCCCCTACCTCGACACATACATACCGTACGACACCATGCCCCATCTAGGTGTTGTCGCTAAGAAAAACGGTCTCAGACCAATAGAGGTTCTTGATTGGAGAGAACTATGGCCTTACATATATGTGACCCCGCCAATATATGGTCCTCCATGGGAGCATTTCCTCGTAATTAAAACCAGTAATGGCCTCCTAGTTTTCTCGGGCTGTACGCATCCGGGTGTCGATAAAGTTGTTTCTGTACTAAAGGATAGATTTGGTGAACAAGCCGGCATCTATGCCTGGATAGGCGGTTTTCATCTGAGCAATGCGCCGCGCAGTGTAGTGATGGAAACAGTTAAGAAACTTGATTCTCTAGGCCTGGAAATCGTAGTACCTCTTCATTGCTCGGGAAAGACTATGAGCGAGTATTTATCTTCAACAAGCATAAGAGTTATCGATGCTGGAGTAGGGGACACTATTGATATAGATGGTTAACGTGGTGTTGAACACATGGATTACCTCAAAGAGAGAGAAGCAATAGTAGATGTGATGAAGACTCTCGTGATGCTTGGACTAACTAATCCGAAGGGTGGTAACGCTAGTATCAGGCTGGGTAAAACCGTCTTGTTGACTCCGTCTGCCCTGCCTAAACATCGATTATTACCAGAAGATATCGTGCTATACGATATGGAGACTGGTGAGTACCGGGGAAAACACCGTGCATCAATAGAGTGTAATGCTCACATATTGATTTATAGAAGGATCGATGAGGCGAAAGCGGTTCTACATGCACACACTCCTATTTCACTAGCCCTAATAGATGCCGGTATAGATCTTAATCAGGAGAAGACCGTGGAGTCAGAGTATAGTATAGGAAAGATATGTGTTGCTGAAGAAGCACCGCCGGGAACTTTGGAGCTAGCGGAAAACGTTGCCAGGGCCGCGAAGAAGTGCAGGACAATAATTGTTCCGAGACACGGAGTCTTTGTATGGGCTAGCAATATCTATGATGCACTAGACACTATTATCTCGCTAGAATCTATGGCTAAATACTATGTTGTTAAAAGACTTGCTGTGAAAAACTTATTGTGATGACTTTTTCTTACGGTATTTCGGATGGTATTTCTTGATATGTTCTTCCTTAACGTGTTTCAGCTCGTCCTCAGGCAGTATGGCCAGCAACTCCCATCCTAGGTCGAGGGTTTCCTCTATTGTGCGGCGCTCGTATTCTCCCTGGCCTATGAATTCTTTCTCGAACCTATCTGCGAATTCAAGGTATTTCTTATCACGTGGTGATAACGCCTCTGTACCCACGACAACGGCTAGTTCTCTAAGCTTAACGCCCTCTGCATAGGCGCTGTAGAGCTGCATGAACACGCCTCTATGATCCTCTCTAGTCTTACCTTCTCCTATACCGTCCTTCATGAGACGTGATAGGCTCATCAAGATATCGAAAGGCGGATATATGCCTTTTAGCCAGAGCTGTCTGGACAGTACTAGCTGTCCCTCGGTAATGTAGCCTGTCAGGTCTGGGATCGGATGAGTTATGTCGTCGTCAGGCATCGTCAATATAGGCATCTGTGTCACACTACCTTTCTTCCCAGCCACCCTACCTGCTCTCTCATAGATTGTCGCCAAGTCTGTATACATGTATCCTGGATAACCTCTCCGGCTAGGCACCTCTTCTCTCGCAGCGCTGAGCTCTCTTAGGGCTTCACAATAATTGGTCATATCAGTCAGTATTGCGAGGACATGCATATCGTGTTTCCATGCTAGGTACTCGGCCGCTGTTAGGGCGACACGTGGAACAGCTATCCTTTCGATCACAGGCGAGTCAGCTGTGTTTATGAATGCAACAGTGTTCTCGAGAGCACCGTATTTCTTGAAGTTCTCAATGAAGAACATGGCGTCGTCGTAGCTAACACCTATGGCGGCGAAGACTATGGCGAATCTTTCTTCTTTCCCACGGACTCTGGCCTGCCTAACTATTTGTGCCGCTATCCTATTGTGCGGTAAGCCTGAGCCGCTGAATATTGGTAGCTTCTGTCCTCTAACCAGGCTGTTCAGCCCATCTATAGCCGATATTCCTGTCTCGATGAACTCGCTCGGCGGCAGTCTTGATGCCGGGTTTAATGGAGAGCCA
>JAMOVL010000026.1 GCA_027067785.1 Desulfurococcales archaeon
CCCCAGGGCCAGTTAACACTACATTTCATCAGAATAGTCGGTATTTTAAAGCCACGTGTCTTTATCATGGAAAATGTTCCTGCAATAATGGATAATGGCCTCAAATATGCGTTGATAAGAGAATTTAGGAGAATAGGCTATAATGAGATCTACTTTAATGTTTTAAGAGCTGAAGACTACGGAACGCCCAGCCATAGGGTCAGAGTATTCATTTCCAATATAAGAATAGCTCCGAAGAAGAGAGGCAAGATAGTAACTGTGGGTGAAGCATTATCGAATATGCCGGAACCAGGAGTACTTCTACCTAATCACGACCCGCCTCCCCCATTACCGATAAGAAAGCTTAAACGAGTATCTAGGCTCAGATATGGTGATGCCCTCATCTACTACGAGGGGGCAAGACAGCGTAGACTGCCTAATCTGATACGCTTGGATCCTTCTAAGCCCGCCCCGACAGTACTAGGGTGTTCGCGATTCATTCATCCCTACGAAGACCGGTTTCTCACAGTCAGAGAACAGGCACGCTTAATGGGGTTCCCCGACCAATTCGTATTTTATGGGGGTAGAGAAGAACAATATAATCAGATCGGTGAGGCCGTGCCCGTACCTCTCTCTAGGGCTATAGCCGAGTATGTGGCTAGACTGCTTGATGAAGGTGATGTCTAGATGCTATACCTGGCTCTCTATGCCCCTTCAAGTGTTCAGAGAGTAGTTGATTTTATCAAGACCGTATACGCATTTGAAAATGTAGTCCCGATTATTATCAGACCCTATGGGGCAGCATCTCAGATCGGTGTTCCCGAAGCTTTCAGAATATCATATAGGCTTGGCAAGCCATTACTCCTTGTACCCGAGATACAGGATCTTGAGAGTACGCTAGGGATAAGTAAGAGATATTATGTCTCCGGAAAGGGGAAAACTAGAGAGGTTGCCGATATAGAGGATGGATCCTGTGTTATAATCAATGGTGGCGATCAAGAGCCTAGTAAAAAAGAGCTTATAGGTGTTGAACAAGTCGTTTTCACAGGAATACCGAGCGACTTGCCTGGTCCTGCTCTTGCTTCGGCCTTGTTGACCTTGTTGAAGAGTGTTAGAAAATAATTAGAAAATAATGATCTAATAATTAACATTATGAAGTTAGTTAACAGATTTTTCTAGTAGTATACAGAGTACATTATACTTATATTCCTTGTTAGTTTCTCAAGCTCTAGCCAGTCATGAATATTCATACGCCAGCCAACGCTTTCAGCGTTTTGTACGACATGCTCGGGTTTCTTAGCTCCCGGTATAGGGATTATATTATCGCTATACATTATGATCCAGTTAAGCGCTATCTGTGCAGGCGTTTTATCGTATTTCTCTGCTAGTTCTACGAGTTTAGATATAACAGGACTGATCTTCTTGAAGTTCTCAGGGTGAAACACGGGATCGATCCTTCGTAGATCGGTAAACGATGATATGTTTTCCAAGGTATATTTACCTGTGACTGCTCCTTTGGCAAGAAGGCTCCAGGCCAAGAACATTAAATCGTTTTCTTCGGCGTACGGTATTAGTTCTTATTCGGCTTGTCTCTCAATGATATTGTATCTGTACTGCATGCTAACAATGTCTATTGTAGATAGACAGCTTCTCACTTCATCAATCAATCTCACCGGATAATTGCTTACACCAATATGGTTCACTAGACCTAGTTTGACTAGCCGCTCAAGTGTTCTCATGTATTTACATGTCGGGAAATTATGCCAGCACGGTGGCCAGTGAAGCTGTAAGATATCGATGTATTTTGTCTGCAATCGCCCAAGCGATCTCCTAACGGATCTGAATACATCCAGCGGATTCAAATAGTCTCCAGGTATTTTCGTAGCAATAATGATTTCTTCACGCTTTACCCCTATCTCACGTAGGGCTCTGCCTAGGAACTCCTCGCTAAGACCATTACCATAAACCATAGCCGTATCGAACAGGTTAATACCCATTTCAACAGCTTTTTCTATAAGTCTTTTAGCTGTATCATAGTTTTTAACGCCCCATGCATCGCTAAACTGCCATGTGCCAAGGCCTATTCTAGAGACCCTCAGACCTGTATCCGCCAAGCTTACATACTCCATTCTTCCACCAATGGATGATTTTGTCGATAACCATTATATTTAGTACCGCGTTATTTGACGATAGCTGTATTGAAAACAAGTGCATTTGAGACAGAAAAATAAACCCCTATGATAATCCATGTAGAAAGGCGATATAGTATGAGCCTAAGATTCAGTCTCACAGGATTATCCATTGAATCAGGCCAGGAGAAAAAAGAATACGATATAATCATAATTGGAGGTGGACCGGCCGGACTAACAGCAGCACTCTACTCTGCTAGATACAGTATGGAGGCCATTGTGATCACCGAGCTTATCGGCGGATACATGTCTGAAGCCCCACTTGTAGATGATTATCCAGGTCTGCCTGAAATTCCGGGCAACGAGTTAGTAAAGAAATTCGTTAGTCACGTGAAAAAATACAGTGTTCCAATAATAGTGGACAAGGCCATAGACATCATTCCAAAAGACAAGAAATGGCTTGTAAAGACCTTGACAGGCAAAGAATACGTCGGCAAAGCGGTGATCATAGCTATTGGTAGTAAGAAGAGAAAACTCGGCGTCCCCGGGGAAGATAGGCTCGTCGGTAAAGGCGTATCATACTGTACAACATGTGATGGCCCATTATTTAAAGATAAAGTAGTCGCAGTTATAGGTGGAGGAAACTCAGCGGTAACAGGTGCACTCTACCTCGCAGAGATCGCGAGCAAGGTATACCTTATACATAGGAGAGAAGAGTTTAGAGCATTCAAAGTATATGTTGACAAGGCCGAGAAACACCCAAAAATAACAATCCTAAGGAACTACGTTGTAACGGAAATACTTGGTAAAGAAAAAGTCGAAGGAATAAAGATCAAGAATAGGAAGACAGGCGAAGAAAGAATTCTCGAGGTAGACGGAGTATTCATAGAAATAGGACTAGTGCCTCCAACAGATTTCTTCAGAAAAATAGGGATAGAGATCGATGAGAAAGGCTACGCCAAGACAAGACCTGATCAAAGCACTAATCTCCCCGGAATATACGTCGCGGGAGACGCTGCGGGAGGTCCTTGCAAGTATAGGTTTGAGCAAATAATAACGGCCGCTGCCGAAGGAGCAAAAGCGGCTGATGCAGCCTTCAAGTATATTATGTCTAGCTTCTCGTCTGAAGACCAGAATATTACTAAGAAACTGAGAAGGTGGGCCCGGGGGGATTCGAACCCCCGACCACCGGGTTATGAGCCTTCGCCCATTGCTGAGCCCCGTAAGAAGTAGGGGTGCTAGGCATTCATCAGTTAACTACACTCCGCAGAAATGCTTTGAGATAACTGAGGCGGTTATCCAGGACTTCTTTGAGTGGCTCAAGAAAGACTATCCTGGGATGAAGCCCAAGTCGATCAAGCAGTACATATACTATATCCCTAAGCTGAAAGGACTGAGTCTTTGCAGCAAGAGAGACGTCGACAAGGTCTTCAAGATACTGAAGCTCAGCAAGCCGAGCTATGAGACGTTCTCCCGGTTCCTAACCTATATTGAGAAGAGATACGATGGATACGAGACACTAGCGTTAAAGCTGCGCAGAGCACTGCCGAGAAAACCCAAGGCCCGAGAAGACACTTATGTACCGCCCGACGACGAGGTAGTAAAGCTGGGAGAATGCCTGGAGAAACAAGGAGAAGTCTACAGGGCCATCTACAACATCCTAGTAGCAACCGGCTGCAGGGGAACCGAGGCCCACTACATCCTTAAACATATACGTGAACTAAGGGCTGTCAGGCTAGACTATGGAGCCGTAAGAATACACTTGCCCCCAGAGCTACAAAGGGGCAGCAAGAACGAGTACGTCGTATACATGCCCCAGGAACTCTACGAATACCTAATAAGACTAGACACCAAGCCACCCCACATAGACACCGTCAAACACAAGTTCAAAGACTGCGGACTACCCCTAAAATACCTGCGGAAATGGTGGCGGCAAAAACTAAAACTCCTAAGAATAGACTCGGAAACCATAGAAGCATTCCAAGGCAGACCCAGAACAGTAGGCGGAAAACACTACACAGACTGGATCCCCATCCTAGACCAAGAATACCAGAAAATACAACCAATAATCAAAAACACCCTGAGGCTAAAATAATGAAGAATGAAACAAGTCAATACCTTATAATATTAACAGAACCTAATCCACGCAAGACAGCTAGGTTAGTCAGACTATTATTAAAGCATGGAGTCGTAGTCAAAAACATAATCATAACAATAGAGATCGATAAAGATAGTAAACACTTAGGACTGCTAGGGGGAATTAGAAAGAATTATCACTCATTTATATATGAAGGCACTATACTAGTACCTACTCCTATCAGTAACCAAATATAGATCCCATAACCCCTTTTTCTTCATCCGTTCCCATGTCTCGAGGTGTAGGTCGTGAGTAGGCGGTACTACAGGCTCATCGGGCCGGTAGCTAGGATAAGGGGTAAGGAAGTATTAGTGACAGAGCACTTTGTTAGGCGATCAAGAGAGCGCAGTATTAGCTTGAAGACCGTTCTAGAAACTATCAGTAGACCTTACAAGGTATTGAGAGATACTAAGCCCGCAAAGATGAAGGGCTATACTAGACTAGTATATGCTTCGAAGAAGCACTGCATCATAGTGATCACCGAGGAAAACAGCAACATCATAATAGTCACCACGTGGAAAACAACCAAAAACATTGATAAACTGATAAAATCACATGTCAGAAGGGGAGTATGGATTGAAGGATGAAAAGAAGCCTAGATGGATGCTCTACGGGGACGAAATATACTATATGGGCCCGGGAAGGAACGCAGCCATAACCATCTTCCTAGAAGACGCCGAGATAATCCTCGACGAAGACGGAGAAGTATACGAGATAATAGTGAGAAACATACACAAACACATAGACAAAGAAGACCTCGAGAAAATAGCCTACAAACAACTACTAGAACCAGCCAAGAAACCCGAGAAAATAAAGAAAACCATACCCTAACACTTCTTCCCATAAATGGGGGATGACAGGAGCAGCCCCAAGGGGCAACGGACCCCCTTATGAATTCATACCTGGTTCTTGATGTCGTGATTTAATTATTGAGAATGTAGGCTTCTTCGTGTTCTTGTTGTATTCTTTCATGATGTTTCCGTGATTTGTAGTTAGACATATGTTGAGCTGTTTTACGATAATATTGTATTCCCTGTTGTGATTCGTGCTCGTTGATATTTTCACGATATTTTAAGCTATTTCGTTGATTTTTCACCATTAACCTTAGTTGTTAGCGTTGATTTCTAGAAGATTGCACCTAGAGATTCTAATACACTATAGATAGCTTAGCGTTGGTCGTTGATAGTTGGTTATGTTCTGCACCCTGTTCATTCTATTCCCAAGGCCCTTCTACATAATAATATTATTACTACTTATTGCACTACTGCACCTGCACCAGGGCGGCCCCAAGAGTAAACAGACCTGCTTGGCTTTCCTCCACTAGTATCAGAAGCTTGACGCTAAGGTGCTACACCTTTAGCTTCCTTTTAGTAGCGGAAGAATAAGGATGCCTCTCTCCACAAATACATGGCCGGGATCTATGTTCCTTACCCCACCCAGTACTCCAGTGTTACTTGGGGAATTTTTGACCTTGATTGCGATGATTATTTTCTGGATTGTTATGTCGTGTTTCAAGAGCTTATTTATGATTCTTCGAATGGTTCTCGCATCGGTTCTATCTAGGATTATGACATAGTTTTCGTATTCTGTCATACGTGTATCGCCTTGGATCGTACTATGCGATAGAACAGTTCTTTAATTTCTTCATTGACGAGAGCCTTAGAGTAAGTATATGTTATGGGGTTACGATCCCATCCGCATTCTAGGCATAATCCGTGCTCCTTCATCCACCTGCAGCTCGGCATTAGGTAGTTTTTCCTCGAGCCTTTGAGGCCAAAAGCGTATTCGACTTGATACCGTGTTATTCTTTCATTATAGTCTTTAGCATATCTCCTATAGAAGTCCACAACATTGTCAACAGTGAATCCAGTCCATTTAAGATACCATACTAGGACGAGCCTCGCATAATGATCTATGTCTCCACTCTTAATCATCGTATCAATAATGTTCCTTATACATGGTGGAACAGAATCGGTGTTTGCCAAGTCCTCTATCTTTCTTGGCAAGAGTTTCTTCATCCGATGCTTAGAGCCGCCTAGATAGATAGGCCTTGGTAGTGGGAGCTCGGCTTTTATCCTATATATGGCTACCTGTCCTGGATCTAGGGGCTCATAATTATCCCAATCAAACTCCCCAGGCCTAATGATCTGCCTGTTCAGAGATATAAGCCTCGAGAGCCTACGAACGCCTTTCTTAATATTATAGGTATAAGGGATCCTGTGAAGCCTTCTCCTGTCTAGGACGTTCGTATCAATAAGTTTACCCAGATAATTATATGGCTGGATAAGAGTTCTCCATAAAGCAGTATATGTGTCCCAATCAACATAGGTTTTGAGAGGAATTATTACTCCAAGGCCTTTGAAGCCACTAAGATACGTTACTGGATGGGCAGCATACCTGTTTTTAACACTACGGGCAAACTCGAGTCCCTTAGATATCGCTAGCTCCGGGTTCTCTGGGCAGTCAAAGTCGAAATACAGGTATGGATAGCCTTTGATCTCTTTCTCCGGGTTGTATGCTGCGATACTTATATATATGTTTTCACGGCCTTTCCAATCATAAATAAAAGATATAGCATCAACATGATCCAGATAATGATTTCTAGACATCCCGGGCCTGGTATTCCTCATAGCCCCTATAGTATGGGCATACTCTCTGCATGCCTCATAATCTCTTAAGGGGCCGATAGCCCATTTCCTATAGTATTCAGTCATTCTCAATATTATCGCCTGGGATCCAGTGTTCTAGTCCGAACCGCTCGTCAAAGCCTCGTTTCAACAGCCCTTGGTTCTCCATATCCTCAAGAATAGACTCTAGATCATCCAGGGCCTTCTCGCTATATATGACGAGGCCTTTCTTCATCATTTCCTCGAGCTTCTTATAGATATAATAGGTGGTTATTGGGGATTCGTTCTTATTGCTGACAATCCATAGTATTGCTTGACGGATGCCCATTTTCTCGCTCTGTTCATCTGTAGTAATTGTAGTAGTTGTAGTAATTTTTTGGGAAACAGAGAAGTTTTCCACCCCATTAGGCTCCGATGAGTCCCGACCATTATTCTCATGGACCCGTGCTTCCCCAGTGTTTTCGAAATAATTACTACAATTACTACAACTACTACACTCGTAACCATAACGTTTTGATAGGTCGCAGAATTTCTCCATACTTATCATATATACATATCGTGGCCCTATACCCGGTATTCTCTCCGACTTTCTTCTTAGTCCGAGCCTTTTCAGTATTCTCCCTATGCGCCTAGTGTCCCATGTTCGTCTTATCTCCTTCTCTGTATATCCTTCACTGCTCTGCAATAATTCAAGTATGCTTGTCTGTAAATCAGTGGCAGTAAACCTTATCGTGTCTTCCCCTCTTGCCTCGAACAATCTATCGATAGCTGCAAGAATGGTTTTCTCCTCGCTGTATAGGGTTTCTCTACGTTTATTAAGATCATCTAGAGCATACTCGAGGACCGACTCGAAATGCTTTTCTCCCCCTAGATAGGCAGCTACTAGTATAGGATACCATATCTCGTATTCTCTACCGTAGAAAATCCCACTTATCTTCTCTCTAACTTTATCCATTGCTTTAACAAATTCATTGGCCCTCAGTATTCTAAGAGCATACAGTTTTCTCCTTAGATCCTCAAAGTCATGGGGCTCTGGATCACGCCTCTCGGGATTAGGATCACTTGTTCTCTCCATATTAATCACAATTGTTCTCTGCATTATCATTTCGGGCAGCGGATCCGTGAAAGACATTATAACGGGTCCATAGGTCTCGAATAGCTTTAGAATAAATGATTCGCCCCTAGCCTTTTCTATTCTGGGTACCTTTAACCCTTTCTTATATCCCGCAGATATGATCTTTAATAAGCGGTCATTTAGGGCCGATTCATCTATTCCTAGAGTTGGTCCATAGGCCTCGATGCTCCTATACGTCGACGCCTCACTAGGGTCGAGAAGGACAAAACCATGCCTCGACATATAAGTCGCCGTAATCATTGCCCTCGTCTTACCGGACCCGAAGGGACCCAGGAAGAACAGTCGTGGAGATGTCGTGAAGAAATCAAAGAAATATGTGAACAAGATATAGGCAGCCACCACGCTATATAGTCTTTCATCCCATTCAAAGTTGACATACTTTTTAAGTCCACCTATTATCTCGCTAAATACCTCGCCATATCCTGGTGGGATATATTCTCCTCTGTAGATCTTAACGAGTGTTTCAGAATCAAGTAGTGTTGGTAAATCAGTTGCAGCTTTGCTTTCTCCCTCTATCTTGACAGGGAACTTATCAAATACCTTAACAACACCAGAGTCTGGATCAACTAAGTAAACCTTGGTTAGCTTGCCATCATTATATTCTGATATAATCATTATTGGAGATATAGTAGTGGTCTCAATTATCGCTCCTTTCCTAGTAGTAATATTCTTTGCAACGTATGCATATGTGGTCTCAAACACTGCAAAGGTCCTTCTTCCTCTCCTTACGACTCCGCCTGACAATTTTATTGAATACCCATCGCTCGCTAAGATCACTATTTCCCCTCTAGGGGTCTGTATTGTTGCTAATGGGTTATCCTCAAAGAATTTCTGTATCTCCAGGGCTGTCTCGATCTCGTCTAGCCTCTGATCCCACGACTCGTAAAAGGCATAGAGCTTCTCAGCAAATATGTCGCAGTTTGCTCTTAGGACTTCATCATCTATCATGGATAGAAACTTTTTGAGCACATCTACACTTATTTCTCTAAATGGCCTATGAGGCTTATATGGTGGCTTACCCCGTACTCCTACATAGAAAGAGATACTCGATTTATTCTTCTTAAACACGAATAAATAGCGAGCCCTCTTATCCTTTATCATAAGCTTGTTCTCATTTATCTGATAAATTTCCAGATCTATGTCGATGGTTTGCGGTTTACTCATCATTACTTATCCCCTCTAAGCTGCTTTATTGCCCAGTAAGGACAGATTCCCAGAAGGCTGCAACCTGTTTCAATACAATAGTCTTCGCCCTTCTCGATCTTGCAGATTGTTCTTACTCTTGAGAACATGTCGTGATCTAGAAGATAGTGTTTAGGCCTAGTATTGTTTAGCCGCTTAGCTAAACCAATTCTTTCAAAGAAGCTCAGCAGCTTTCCCAAAGCGGTAAACGTATAATGATCGCAAATACCAAGATAAATACAGGCATCCCGAGGCTTAACCACGATACTGCCATTACTAGGTAAAACCCTCAGAAGATTAACAAATAAAGGATATATCCTAAGAAGACCCGAATAAAAACCAGCGTTTTTATCTCTGAAATCAACATATTTAATTAGCGATGCCCTAACCCTTTCCATTCTTCTCCCCCTACATGAGCCATAAACATAAGGAACAGGTAGGA
>JAMOVL010000027.1 GCA_027067785.1 Desulfurococcales archaeon
GATTTCAAAGCCGAGGAAGGAGAGATCAGGATTGCTTATCTGCCGAAGGATTATGCGAGACTAGTTCTTGCCGGTCTCGGTGAAAACCCAAGCCTAGAATCAGTAAGGATCTCTTGCGGCAAGATCATTAGAGAGCTCGAAAACGTGAATGCGAAGGACATTGTTCTTTACTATGATAAGTCCCTAGGCCTTGATCCAGGCGAGGTTCTGGGCCAGTGCATTGAAGCCTCTGAGATGGCCCTGTATGATCCCGGCGAGATATTCAAGGCTAGGGAGCGCAAGGAGAAAACCCTTAAGTCTATAACGATAGTGTTCCCCGACGAGATAAGCGGCTCCGACGAGATCATTAGGAGATCGATGCTGATAGCTGATGCTGTGAACTATGCTAGACTAGTAGCCGATACACCTAGTTCTCAGATGAACCCTGAAGGAATAGAGAAGGAGGCTCAGAAGCTGGCTGAAGCATATGGTCTAGGGATAAAGGTGTTTCATGTAGATGATCTTAAACGTATGGGTATGAACGGGATCCTAGCTGTTGGAAGCGGTGGTGGAGTACCTCCGAGACTAATAATCCTAGAGTACAAAGGCAGAGAAGCAAATGAGTGGGACATAGGTATTGTCGGTAAGACCGTTACTTTTGATGCGGGAGGCCTCGATCTCAAGCCGCCTCAGTCGATGGAGAGGATGAAGTACGATAAGTGTGGGGGAGCAGCCGCTCTAGGAATAATTAAGGCAGCAGCATCACTAAAGCTCCCAGTCAACATAGTAGTTGCACTACCAGCTGTCGAGAATCTGCCAGGGCCAAAAGCGTACAAGCCACGAGACATCATCAAAATGTATAATGGCCTAACCGTTGAGGTCGGGAACACTGATGCTGAAGGAAGGATAATTATGGCTGACGCCTTATCCTATCTGGAGAAGACCTATAGGCCCGCCAGGATCTTCGACTTCGCAACCCTTACAGGAGCAATAGTCATAGCGCTAGGGAAATACGCTGCAGGCCTCTTCACCAAGGACGATGAGCTAGCCAAGGATCTCTACGAGGTAGGTTTGAAGACAGGTGAGAAGCTCTGGAGGATGCCATTATGGAAAGAATACTATGACCAGCTGAAAAGCAGTATCGCCGACACGAACAATATTGGCGGCAGACCCGCAGGAGCTATAACAGCCGCAGCGTTCCTGAGCAAGTTTGTCGAGGATCAGAGTAGGTGGGCCCATATAGATATTGCTGGCGTAGCCTATGTAGAAAACGGTATGCCGAAAAAACCGTACTATCGTGACAACGCCACGGGTTATGGTGTTAGGCTGCTAATATACTACATTATTGAGAAATACATTGGCAATAAACAATGAAAAGATAAATGGATAAAATAATCTTGATTTACAAGCAGAAAATTTTTTATAATCAGATATTCCCTCTAGATCGAGACCGCGATCATCCTTATAACATCTGCTGTATCCTCGCAGCGGTCGCTAGTATTTTCTATATCGTCAATAACTTCTTTGTAGAGTATACACTCTATACCCATTTTGTCCTTACACATCCTGTAAAGGAACTTGTATGCCTCCATCCTTAGATCATCGACAGCTTCCTCTATATCTTCTATCTCATGTGTTATGGATAACGCCTTAGAGGGGTCCTGACCAATCATGTTTACTGCTTCAATAACTAGTCTTGAGGCATCAACTATCTTATCGGTCATCTGTTTTAATATCTTCAGGAGTTCCTCGGGCATCTTATAGCCTAGCTTATGGATTATCACCATACGTCTAGCGGCAGCCTTCGCATAAGCTGCTATATCGTCTGCTGTTAGTATGAGTCTTAACAGGTCTTCACGGTCGAGGGGATGTATGTAGCCGCTTCTAAGCTCAACGAATATTTCTCGTTTTACCACATCGGCTTTCTCCTCCATTTTGTTCAAATCATCAAATTTCTTCAAACCTTCTTCGACATTGCCTTTAACGAGATCATCTATTATCTCGTCCAGTAGTGAAACAACATTATTAACTAGTTCGAGGTGCTTGAAACTCTTATTAACGATCTCTTTTAGTCTTCTGCCTGCTAGCCAAGACCAGGAACTCATATTCATCTCGCCTCAATATCTTATGGTATTATTTTCCAAGTATTATAGTATATGTTTTATCTTTTACCCAGGCCTAGTATTACTATACAGTATTCCGTATTTGTTATATGTTATATTAATACATAACAGTACCATATAATTATAAATGATTTATAGAGGACAAGAATAAGAATATAGATCAATAATTTCATACAGAAACAGTATAACTTAATAATACAATACAACATCTTAATGGAAAAGGAGAAAATTATTTAAGCAATAAAACAAAATAAAGGTTGTTGAAGAGGATAAAGAAGGGGTTATAACTATGTCGAATGAGGAATTCTGTAGTATATACGATATTAGGTTTCTTATGAAA
>JAMOVL010000028.1 GCA_027067785.1 Desulfurococcales archaeon
TATAATCGCCATAAGGATCAGTGCAGTGACTATAACAACAAGTATCGGTGCGAGTATCGCTCCTGCAATGCCTGCCAAGAACAATATAATTCTGTTCTTGACGCCGAGTAGATAAGCTATGATAACGCCGAGGATGAAACCTATAATTAAAAGCATTGTAAAGCCCATTAGTGTTCCCCATGAACGAAAATCTTTAACGGTACGAATTTGCTTGGCACTTTATAACTTGTCTATCCTCTCCATAATACTTGTTGTACCCGGGATAATCTTTGCGGGAAGGATATATTCCTTGGATAAATATATTCTTACAAACATGGCTATGTATGGGTGGACTTGTTTTGAAGGCACTCGTTCTCCACGGCCCAGGCGATCTAAGGCTCGAGGAGCTCCCAGACCCTGTACCAAGAGATGATTGGGTTAGGATAAAGGTTAGGAGAGTAGGGATCTGTGGGACTGATAAGGCCTTCTACAAGGGAACATATAAGCCTTTCAAGCTCCCACTAGTCCCGGGCCATGAGATCGTCGGAGTAGTAGATATGGTCGGCGACAAGGCCGATAAGGAGTGGCTCGGTAAACGCGTCACCACCGAGATCAATGTTAATTGTAAGAAGTGCTGGCACTGCCGCCACAACATGCCGACACACTGCCCTTACAGGCAAACCATAGGTATTAGTATCGATGGCGGTATGGCCGAATACGTGTTAACGAAACAGGATCTGCTCCATAGCGTTGAAGGACTCAGTGATAAACAAGCGGCGTTCGTAGAGCCTTTAGCAGCTATTGTCGAGATGACAAGAATGGCTAGGCCTGAGAAGAGATCTAGGGTTGCGGTTATAGGTATTGGAACCATCGGCTTATTGGCGATCCAGGTGTTGAAACAATACGATCCAGAAGTAATCATCGCTTTCGCAAGACCTAGTAGTCCAAAAGCTGGCCTAGCGGAGAATATGGGGGCCGATGAAGTATTATCTTCCGACGACTATGAGTACGCGTTGAAAAAATATACGCCAGAAGCAGCTGGATTCGACTACGTTGTCGAGGCCTCAGGCAGTAATGCGGGGGCCGACTTAGCGGTAAAGCTTGTTAGGTCCCGTGGGATAATAGCGGCGAAGAGCACACAAGGATCACGTGTTTCTCTAGACTATACTACACTCGTTATTAAGGAGGCAAGCATCGTTGGTAGTAGATGTGGGCCTTTCCGAGAAGCTATAGAGTTGCTGAGAAGCGGTGATGTAAAGATAGATGATCTTGTTTCGACCGAGTATAGGCTTAAGGAGGGAGTGAAGGGATTCGAGAAAAGCTTTGATCGTAGTGTTGTAAAAATCCATCTCGTCGTCTAGGGCTCTTAACTCTTTTATGTATAGCTTACCCAGTGTGTATCTTAACTCTATTCATCATTTCATTATAAACGTAATAGTAGCAAAATATCGCTATATATGGTGTTTTGAATATACCGAGCAGTACAACATATTCTATTTTAGGACCAAATGATTTCATACATATATGAGGTTCAGAGAAATTATGCTGAATTAACAATTTAACCGGATTTATTCATAAAGTTACTAGTAATATGGTGACCAAGATGAATACTAGAAATTTAGGCATAATAATTGTGTTCTTCCTAATTATAATAGGTGTTGCGGTAGTCTCATTTTGTATGGGCAGAAAATATAGCGAAGTAATAGTTAAGACGACAACCACTACTACTCCATTATCCCTTAATGAAGCTATTAAGAAGATATTTCAATCGGATCTTGAAAAAGCGATGAGGAACTCAAAACACCTTATGTATCTATCGGATACGTTATCCTTTGATAATCTCGAGGTAAACAAGTACTACGTATTCTGTGATGCAGGCCTCAAACTCTACAACGCGACAAACCTTTACGGACTAACAGGTGCTCTCAAGTATCCAGGATACTTTATCAATGGCTTGACTCTTATACAGCCTTACAAGAAATTCGTCCTAATAATAAATGTAAGCACTGCTGGTATATCGGATTACACGTTGGAACTAGTGCTTGTAAACACGCAGACAGGTGAACAATTCAGCTACGGCATACTTCACAATAGAACCACTATTGCATATATCAACATAACCAATCCCGATGATTATGGAAACTACAAGATATACTTATACGGATGGATAAAAACATATTCAACAAAAGCTTCAATATCGTATAATATAGACCTACGAGCATGGATAGAGAAACAATAGTGGGCTAGGAGGGATCAATAACGATCACTCAACAAGATATTATAGATAGAATCATCGATTCTATACGAAAAGACGATCTCAGATCACTGTATGAACTACTTAGAGAACCGTTCAGAACCAATGATAACTTCCTACTAGACAACCTATTGTCAAGGCTAAAGGATGAGCCACAACTAATTGAGAAAATATGGCGGAGAGCAGAATCTGAAATAGGAAATATCGACCAAGAACCATGGAAGCTATACGCCCTTGCATTAATCACGGAACTACTAGGGTTGCTCGGAGAATATGATAAGGCCACGAAAACAATGCTTGACATTATATCGTATAAGCATAAAGGAATCGAAACACCAGAAAAGTATAAGACAATCATGTACTCAGCCATATTAGGGTTCTCACCACAAGAATTATCCAAGCTATTAAAACTTGTTCTTGAAAGAATAGATATCGATCCATATGTAGCCAGCGAGTCTCTCACCGGTTTCGTTGAGTTAGCGCCGCACTCATATCTAGTAAATGATGAACTATTATCTAGCCTCGCGGATCTTATTGAAGAAATACTTGATAAGTCCGTTAAGCACAGCCTAGATATTGATGTTCTTGAGAGAATACATAGTAACGTATCGGTATTCTTGAGCGAACTAATGGAGAGGTGCAGAGAAATACATGATTACAAGCCTTGTTTGAAGATAAAGAAGAGAGGAAAGATATTTGGTTATCTAGAGACTATAGGTGGCGAGATCCTTAGATCGCAGCAGACGTAACTACTGGTCTATGCCTGGCTCTCAGAACTATTGTTAATCCGTATTTCCTCGATATTCTGTACATCTGTTCTATCATGCTAGAAACGCTTAGTTCTCTACGTATACCATCTCGCTCGAACCTGTAGATCCTTAGTGGGCAGAACTCCTTACGTGATTTGCAGTTGAAGGCCAGACCTTTTATCCTCCTCGAGAGAGTTATGAGGAGGGCGTATACTGGTAGGTTTGGTATTGATGCTCTCTCCGAGACTATCTTGTATAAGTATTTCGATAACTCTAGTGCTTCTTCAAGGTCCTCAGCATGTATGATGCCGTTGTGTAGCTCTAGGACATAACGTCTCCAGTTACCGCTTATCCTATTATGGTATAGTATTGAGACCCTGTTCGGCGTCTCGTAGACGTATTCGTAGACGATCCTCGTTCTGCCGTTTATCACAATGCTATTCTTCCAGTCTCCCACTTTTATCCCCCGGAAATCTGATTATAAGAAAGAGTGATATATTACATTATCCCCCCGATAACATATAGAGATACACATAGGCTGAACCCAGCATACTATATCAATGTTATAGGGAAAAGTCAGTGGGACAAAGAAATCTATGCAATAAGCTACCTATTTATATGTATGTATTTAATCGGAAAGCTCACCCGTCTCCTCATCCCGCGCTAACAGTCGGGCGCGAGGAGGTGCCTCATCCGATGAATAGATGTTTAGAAGCCCGATTTAAGAATTGAGTTAATACCTTTAAAACATTGCATCCACATTTTTAACACAAGCTTAGGAATACATTGTGGAAAAAGAGAGTGAAAAATCAGTGGAGATAGAAGTATTACTCAATAAATCATATCTATTGCTCTTTCATCAAGGGCTTCTCAGCTGGCAGTACGATCAGACTATCTTTCGGAAAGTAGAACGTTATCTCTGAGCCTGGTGCTGGCTCGTAGAGATTACTCATATATATTATTAGGCTTGACTTGCCCACACCAACTCTTAGCTCTACCTTGTCTCCTAGGAACATCGCTAGGTCTATTTTGCCTGTTAGCTTATTCTCTACCTGCTGGTTCTTCTCGACAAGCCTAGCTATTTCGGGCCTTATCACTACAGCTACATTACTACTAGTTATCTCTTTAACAGGGACGCCAGTAAGCGTTGCGTCCAAGTCAGGAATGTATACATCAATGTAACCGTCATGGTACTTTCCAGCTTTACCGTAGAGAATATTGCTACGTCCGAGGAAGTCGGCGACGAACAGACTTGTCGGGCGGAAGTATACCTGGCGTGGCGGCCCGTACTGAAGTACTTTGCCTTTATTCATAACTGCTATCCTGTCGCTAATGCTCATTGCTTCTAGCTGATCATGAGTAACGTATACTGTCGTTATTCCGAGTTTTCTCTGTAGCTTCTTGATCTCTTCTCTCATCTCGATCCTTAGCTTAGCGTCTAGGTTTGATAGGGGCTCGTCGAGTAGTAATACTCTTGGTTCGACAACGAGCGCTCTTGCCAATGCTACTCTCTGCTGCTGACCGCCAGATAGCTGTAGCGGGTACCTGTTCTCGAGGCCTTCTAGCTTCACTAGTTCTAGCGCCCATTTGACCCTTCTACGTATCTCCTCTGGGGGCAGCTTCTTGATCCTGAGGCCATAGGCTATGTTGTCGAATACGGTCATATGTGGCCATAATGCGTAGTTTTGGAACACCATTGCTGTGTTTCGCCTGTATGGCTTTAGGAATGTGACGTCCTCGTCGTCGAAATAGATCTTGCCCTCCTCCGGTACTTCGAAGCCAGCAATTATTCTCAGCGTGGTTGTCTTGCCACAGCCAGATGGCCCTAGTAACGTGAATAACTCTCCGCTCTCAATCTCTAGTGTTACTCTATCTACTGCTATTACTGAGCCATAAACTTTGGTTATGTTTTCGAGCCTAACTCTTGTCAAACCCTATCACCATCCCATGAAACAGGTTTTAACCAAACAGGGACGTGGGAAAAGAATCATGGCTAGACACCTATGAACGCATATCTCTGTTTCAATACAACTGTAATTATTACTACAGCTATCAGTTGGAATATTATCAGCAATACACCCATTGACGCCACATACTGAACGCCGTGAACCGTTCCACCATAGAAGAACTCTCTCATAATAAATGTCATTGGTGCCTGTGCAGGGTTCAATCCACCAATAGTGATACTCGTGCTAACCTCTGTCGTGATATATATGAAGCCAACTATTATACCGCTGATAATATAGGTTGTTATCATTGGCAACACTATCCTAAATATAGTCTTAGTCCTACTAGCTCCTAAGTTCAACGACGCCTCTTCTAATGCTTCGTGTACCTGCTGGAAACCAGCATACACCGATCTCACTACGAACGGCAGTTTACGAATAGTATATGCTATGACCAGCACTATCCATGCCTGAAAAGTAGTCACTGATGTCGGGTCAAGGGGAGTACCACGGAAGAACGTTGAGAAGAAGAAATAATAACCTAGCGCTATAACCAATCCCGGGATCGCCAACGGAATTGTAGCCAATGTATCCATGACTGGTGTCAGAATTCTCATCTTTGTTCTACTAACACTATAAGCTATTATAATCGATATAATTGTCGCAAGAACAACAGCCATAGCAGCATACATAAGCGTATTTCTTATATATGGATAATAAGTCGGATTAGTAAATATACCTATAAAGTACTTGGCGGTGGCCTTGTCTAACTGTATTTTGAAGCCATAAGGTGGTATAATATTGAATGCAAGCAATATCACACTTATTTGTGGCATAGCAGTAAAAATGATAAGTGGTAGAAGTACTAAGTAAACAAATAATTTTCCTTTCCAACCAAGCTTTTTAACACGTGGTTTCCAGCGACCACCACGACTTATCATAGCATATGATCTCATGCTTACAAAGCTACGCACAGCAAGGAATGCTAGCACTGCAATAAATAACATTATGAATCCTAAAGCTGCTATTTGAGGCGATACAAGTCCTGTCTCTGATGTAAAGCTACTATATATCTGATAACTCATGATATAGTGATAATTGAAGACAATAGGAGCCCCCAGATCCTCTAGACTAAAAATAAAGACCAGTATACTTCCAGCTATTATTCCTGGCAAAGCCAACGGTAATGTAACAGTGAAGAATAGCCTTGCTCCTTTACTCCCGAGATTTTCTGCCTGCTCTTCCATACTGGGGTCTATACTTATAAAACTCGAAAATGCATTAAGATATACAATTGGGTAAAATGCCATTATCTGCGCCAATGTTATACCAGCCAGATCTTTTATCCATATTTTAAAACCAAATAATTGTTGAGTCAACATGGATATAGGTCCTTCACGGCCGAACAAGATGCTAACAGCATAGGCATTTACGAAGGGAGTTATAAATAATGGCACCATTGCCAGTATTCTAAATATAGTTTTGCCTGGGAAATCATATCTCGCTAGTACAAAAGCAACAATTATACCCAGAATTGTTGCAGCAGCCGTCACAATTGTTGAATTAATTAAACTGTTCACTATGACTCCATAGTTTACACCTTTGATTAATAATATTGTAGTATTACCGCTTTGTATAATAGTATACCATGTCACGTCACTGGGAAGTAAATAATGCTTTACGTAAGGTGCATTAGTGAATATGTATACAAAGTTGTAATAAAAAGGCTCACCAGGAGGTACATTAAAACAATTCAACAGCATCATAAATACCGGTGCTAATAGAAATGCTATCAATATACTGAAACCTACAACGATGAAAACTATCATAATGGGATCCAGCTTATAAAGTGTCGTCCTAACACGCTTGGATATCGGTATCTTTATCTTACGACGACGCTTAAGCTCCTTGGCAAGTGCTATTTTATTATGTATGTATCCTATGACTGCAATGGTCATCAACGGTGTTAGGAATAATGCCAGTGCCCTCGGGATTCCTTCAAATTCTAGTGTTAAGTCGAAGAACAAGAAGATAAATCCTATTATTACAAGAAATGATAGACCAAAACTATTCATTATTCTATAGTAGTTGAACCCTTTCTTGAAGAGTATCACTGCCCATACTATAGCAGCGATCCACCATACGATCTCCGCTGCTCCAGTTAGATATCCTAGTTCTTGAGTAAACAAGATATAGAAGAAAGCTATAATGGCGCCAGCTATGAACGCATCCTTAACGCTAAATAAGCGTTCAGGCAATGGTATCACCAGCCACAATGGCTTTTTGTAATTAATGTTAGGCTACGGGATTAAATTCCTTATTCTAATATCAATCCTAGTTATCTGAGAATTAATTAAATCAACTAATAAAAAATTATTTTGATGAATTATTTTCAAGATAAATCTGTTTTACTTTCTTTTCGCATAATAGGCCACGACGGCAGCAATAATTATTATCGCTATGACAATGGCTACTATTTCATCTGCACTAATACCGCCACTTGTAGTTGTAGGTGATGGTGTGGTTGTCTGTGTTGGTGATGTTGTTGGTGACTGAGTGGCCGTAGTCGTTGTCTGTGATGCTGTAGTCGTTGTAGTGGTGGTTGACTTAGTGCTCGTCTGCCATGGTGGCGTCGGTATTGGTTTACCAGCTAATACATCTTGTAATGCCTGATAGGCAAACTTATATCTCGTACGGGCACCCTGTTCCCATTCGCTCATTAAGGCTGAATATAGAGCTCCATTGCTTTGTATTTCATTATTAATGCTCATCGCATATTTTATCGTAAAAGTCACCGTTTTATGCGTGATAGGGTCTTTAAATGGGAATGGCATTGTCAGAATATTCACCAATTTCTCATATTGCTCTTTATTGATCTTATGATCTAAATAGGCTTTTGCTATGGCAGCCCAGACGTTTTGCAGGATATCATGATCTTTAACTAGGGTTGCCTTAAAGTAATCTTTCATAGCATACACGGTCGAATCAGCTAGTGTTTCATTGAAGTTTATAACTTTACTGCTTGTAGCTTTTTTCCACGCCTCATAAAGGTCTGTCCTCTTCTCACCCAGGGGTGTTTTGAACGTCAATGGATTTATCGGTAATCTGTTGACATCAGGTAATAACCAGACCTGTTGTCCACCATACTGGCTCAATACCCACGCTGTAAAAGCAGCAGCTGCGACAGGATATCTTGTACCCTTAAGAATCGCTATAGGATCTGCATTAACAATACTTTGACCTGGAGGTATAACGTATTCACATGCTGGGTTCTGATGCATAGCAGTATATCCATAGAAATCAATCGTAATACCGGCAACAATATCTCCTCTAATAACTGCATCTCTTACAGCACTACTACTATCATATATTTTCGAATTAGCAGCCATGAGTGTTAGAACTTTCCAGCCTTTATCCCATCCATAAGCTTGTAAGACGATCTGATACATTCTTGTGTTGCTTGTGCTCATGGTCGGATCTGCTATACCTAATAACTGAACGTCTGGCAAGTACTTTGCATATATTGGGTTAGTCATGTTTATCCAATAAATTGGTGCGGGAACGTGCCAGCGCTTAACTTGATCTTTATTAATTGTTATTCCAAAACTGCTGATAGCAGCACCAATCCAGTGTACTAATCCGTCTTTTCCAACTTTATAAGTAGGAGCACCAGCTACTTCCTTGGGTATCTTTGACATTTCATAGAGAACGGCATAGAATTCTGGATATTTTTTCGTATCAAGCGGCTGAATATATCCCCAACGGTCTATATAGTTGAATAGCGTCGGTCCACCTCCCCAAGCTATGTCAATCGGTCTCTTTGCCTTATAGGCCTCTTCAATATATGCTTTCCAGAGCTGTGGTCCTACGTAGACCTCTATGAAGTTGACTATACCTAGTTTCTTAGCGACCTTGCTATTTAGAAACATTTTCTTTGCATGAGCGATTACCGTAGCTTCATGTCTAGTTATTATTGTTAGTGTCACACCTGTTTTATGTGGCAGTTTTGCTAACCAGTTGAGCCATGGGAATGGCTCTGGTGCATTACCCCATGGCCAGCTACCATTGCTTGTCTGGTAGAACTGTGCGGCCATTGTTGCCGTAGCGGCGAGAGAAGATGAGATAATGGCTATTGCGAGGAGTATGGAAGCGATCTTTTTTGAACGCATCTCCGCCACCCTTCGAGACGGCTCATTTCAAACTACTTTAACCGTTATGTATTAGATATTAAGGTATCATTATTAAATCAAACCACTGAAACCCAATGAGTCCGCCCAGCTATAACAGCGTTTTACATAGAGATTCCTTGACGCTTAAATGATTAGAGTTATAAGGTATGGGGTACTATGAAAATTCCCAGAAATAGTTTTAGGTATTGTGAATCTTATGGTCGATAGCCATGAGAGGCTTAGCTGTAATACTCCTATCACTGTTCTTGATCGGAATAGTCGTGCCTCTGGTAACCCCTATAACCTATTCCCAGCAGACAACAACACCGCCAACCGAGCATAAGATAACAGTAGCGGTCGACCTAGGACACGGTGAGAGCGATAAGTACCTGGACTACATCATGGGCAACATCACATTCGTGAAC
>JAMOVL010000029.1 GCA_027067785.1 Desulfurococcales archaeon
CCCATGTAGAGGAGCCTCTAAAGCATCTGCCTGAGATTATACAGGAGCTCGAGATGATAAAGCCTAAGATCGAGAAGATAGCGCCTGATCTAGCTATGGCTGTAATGGAGATTGAGAAGAAAGTATCTAGCATAATGACGAGCACTAATCTAATCAATCCTCCGCTGGCGGGTATTAACACGCCTCAGAGCAGCAGTACCACTGTAAAGAAGACTGGTTCGAGAAAGGCCCTGCCCCCACTACCGCCTGAGACAGAGCCGTTCCCAACTATGAAGGCTCCCACGGTCCGTGTTGGAGCTACTACGGGTTCAAAGGTATCAGTTGATCTCATAAAGACATGGCTTATCGAAGAGATAAAGTCAACAGGTGGAGTACTGGATATATCCACGTTCTGTAAGAAGTATGGAGTTACCAGAAGCCAGGTATTCATGGCTCTACAGATGCTTGAGAGAGAAGGTAAGATCAAGCTTTCTAGGTGAGATCCTCAAACAGGTTTTCTCACCTTATCAATGATAACGGGGTAGATGATAGTATGCCTTCACAATACCTGATCGAGAAGGGCACTGAGTACGCTCATCTAGCCGTAGAGGCTGATAGGAAGGGTGATTATGAGAAAGCGATCAAGTACTATAGAGCAGCTATAGAGATGTTTGTCAGGTTCCTACGACTATATCCGGATAGCTCTATGGCTGACTTCTACGCGGCTCTGATTAAGAAGTATAGGCTGAGGATTAAGAAGCTTGAGCAGCACTTACAGAAGGTTAGCCTGGGTGGAAAGCCTAAGGAGAAAGAACAGGTTGATGATATAGAAGTAATTTATCCGAACCAGAGAAACCCGATTAAATTCAACGATGTAGTGGATCTTGAGCATGTGAAACTTGCCCTCAAACGCGCCGTTATAATTCCGACTCTTCACCCAGAGCTATTCCCTCTGGGATGGCCTAAAGGCATACTCTTGTTCGGCCCACCGGGCTGTGGAAAGACACTCATAGCATATGCATTGGCCAACGAGATCAATGCTGCATTGATTGATGTGAGCCCTGCTACGATTATGTCTAAATGGCTCGGTGAAGCTGAGAAGAATGTTAAGAGAGTGTTCGATAAAGCGAGGCAGATAGCTTCTGAGGGAACACCGGTCATAATATTTATTGATGAGGTTGATGGTCTTCTCCAGCAGTATAGTGATGAGGTTGGTGGAGAGAAGCGTGTGCGTAACCAGTTCTTAATGGAGATGGATGGTCTTAAGGAGAAGCAGAACAATAGGGTGCCCGTATTCGTTATAGGAACTACCAATAAGCCTTGGCAGCTAGACATAGGGTTCATCAGGAGGTTTGCTAAGAGAATCTATGTTCCGCCGCCGAATAAAGAGGTTAGGAAACAATTGTTCCAGCACTATATAACGAAGCTCGCAGCAGTCTATGAGGTTGCAGATATAGATCTGGATAAACTCGCCGAGATGACCGAGGGATATAGTAGTGCCGACATAGAGACAATAGTTAAGGAAGTACAGTTCAATATAGCCCAGGAGCATTTCGAGAAAAACAACGGAGTAGGTAAGCCCCGCCCAATAACCCTCGATGACTTCGTAAAGGTTATCCAGGCGCACAAGCCGAGCATTAGCCCCGAAATGCTCAAGGCATACGAGCTTTGGAACGATAAGCATGGGACAACATGATACTATATACCCCGGGAGCCCCGATGATTATCTTGGGGCCCCGGCCCCGATGTAGATAGTCATGCCAGGACGAAGAACAAGATGTGTTTAACCCCTGGGGTAGCTTTAGGGGCCGGGGCCCTATCCTCTCCTCTTCTAACATAAACGCCTTGGTTGATGATACCAATACCTAAAAGAGGCAGTTGAGATATTGTTATTTAGCTCGGATAGATAACCTGGTGAAAACATGCTCATACAGAGACCTATTAGAAGCATTAGTTTCGACAGGATAATCATACATGAATACTATAATCCATACGAGGAACCTATACCAAAATATTTCGTACTGGGACTGCCGGATGCGGGCCTTGTAGGAGCTATAGCTAGCCGATACCTCGTGACAAGCAAGAACATGAAGCTCATCGGAGAGATAGATTCACCGGCACTGTTTCCCCCTGTAACTGTTGTGCATAAACACACGCCTATGAGCCCTATACAGCTCTATATAAGCGATGATCGAAGAATGATCGTTCTAGTCAGCGAAGCACCCATACCAGCCCCAGCAATATACCCGTTATCCTATGCCATAATAGAGTATGCGAGAGAGATAGGAATACAATATATTCTCAGCCTTTCAGGAATAGCTGTTCCCAACAGGCTCCAGATAACAAAGCCGAAGCTATACTATCTCGCAAGCAATGATAAACTAGCGGAAGAAGCGGAGAAACTAGGATTCAATAAGCTGGAAGAAGGATTTATCGCAGGACCCTATGCAGTCATAATGAAGGAGTCTAGGAGGAGAAACATAAACAACCTAGCAATATTCTCAGAAAGCTTCTTCGACCTACCCGATCCAGAGGCTGCGGCAACAGCACTAACAGGGCTATCAAAGTTCGTGGGTGTAGAAATAAATGTCGACAAACTACTGGAGGAAGCAGAGCTCCTAAAACTACAGACAAGAGAGCTAATGAGACAGACAAAGAGGGCGATGACGGAGATGCAGAAGCACTACGAGAAACAAATGCCTCTCATGTATCAGTAGCTGGATCGGGGGTGGAAAAATGAGTCTGGACGAATTCTTTGAGAGGATAAGAAGACGTATGAGGGAGATGTTTGAAGAAATGGAGGAAGAACTAGCAACAACTAGAACAATGTGGAGTCCTGATGGGGTTCTCGAGCCGCTAGTATCGTTTAATGCTTATCCAGATAGATATGAGCTAGTGGTCGATCTACCATACGGCGATCTAAACGCATTATCGATCGAGGTAAGAGATAGTCTACTCACATTGAAATGCCAGTTAAAAAGAGAGATTAAGTTCGAGAAATGGGGTGTTTTCAGAGAGATTAAGTTCAGAAGATACGAGACATGTATTAGGTTACCGCCGGATGCAGATCCGTCCGACCTACGTGTAGAACGTGATGAAAATAGAAATATTATCAGAATAATAATTCCGCGTTTGAGAAAATAAGATCTTTTTTAGCCCTTAACATGTATTTCAACGATATCACCGTCTTCTAGTACATGATCTAATCCTGTTCTCTCGCCTGGATACTTGGCAGAAGGCCCCCAGATCTTTGCATATCTAAAATTCTTCACAAAGCTCTTATGAATTAAGCGGGCAACATCATAAACGGTCGAGCCCCGGGGTAGTACAAGGGGTTTATCGGCTTTGGGGCCGTTTGGTTGTTTTGTATAGACTCTTATGAGATCTAGCAGTTTGAACAATATTTTGCCTAGGTCTTCGAATCCTTTATCTAGTTTAGCCGAACCGATAATAATAGGTGTTGATGGTGTGATCTCGTGTAGTTTAAAGGCGGCTTTTCTGGCCTTTTCGAGATCGATATCGGCCTTGTTGATAATTATTATGCTTGGCTTATACACTCTGCTCTCGAAGATCGCTTGTTCTACATCATCAAGTGTTACTTCACCATAGATCTTTATATGAGCACTATAGATCCTGTACTCCTCAAGCAATTTCCTTATATCATCAGCAGTACAGTCTAGGAGACGCCCCATTAGCGTTACTCTTATCCCTGTCTTTCCGAGTCTCTCTTTCTCAATAACTACTCTCCCACGGGGCTTGTAGAGCAGGATTCCGGATTCCTCGAATAATCTTCGTAGTTCTAAGTAGTCTTTGACAGGATCACGTATTACGTCAAGAACGATTATGACGGCATCAGCATTACGTACCAAGCCTATAACCCTATTATTCCATGGGCCACCATTACTCATTATTGGCGGTGTATCGACGAGCTGGAAATATATATCTTTGTACTGTAGCATTCCTGGAACCGGTGATCTAGTCGATAATGGATAATCTGCAACTCGAGTTCTTGCGCCAGTCAGTATCTTTACAAGTAGGCTCTTCCCAGTATTAGGTGGGCCAACAATAACGGCTTGGGCCGCCCCCTCCTTCTCAACGAAGAAGCTGATTCCTCTACCTACTTTCTTACGTCTGCGCTCCTCGATCTCTTCTCGAAGCTCGGCAAGTCTTCTCGTAGCCCATAGTCTAAGATTAGCTGTTCCCTTATGCTTTGGCACTGCAGCCAGGAATTCTTCTAGGGCCTTGATCTTCTCCTCGGGAGTCTTAGCCTCCATGACCTTGATCCATTTTGCACGTGCCTCGGCAGGTAGGTTAGCAGGCATCCCTATTCACCGTTATCGTCAGCGCTGATCCTTCAGGGAAATATAATCTAGAATGCTTTTCTGAGGAACATGCTTGTCACGAGGCTTAGCCTGTTTCTTAATAAACCAGTTAGGCGCTAATGAGTTTAGCGTCGACCATGTCCGGCGCACTATTAATGGTGGTTTATCCATACTAGCTTCGTACTCAGCAATAATCCATTCCCGGGTCCTAGGATCTGATGGGTATCCGCTGCCGAAATCGCCGAACAATCGTCGTGCTGGCCGTAGATTAGTATCCCTGATATACTTGGCGACAATGCTCGCAGCCGAAACAACGATATATTTTGAATCAGCCCTTGGCTCGACTACAAGCTTTGCCCTAGGAGCTATTTTTCTTACTTCTCTCGGTAGGATCTTTTGCCATCCCTTTATTTCGTCGATAATGATGTTTGTTACATTAGTCATATCAATAAATACAGATATTATCCTTAGCAAATCAATTATTCTCATCAATAAAAGCTTGTTTAGATTAAAACTGTCAATTTCCTCCGGCGTTATATGACTAGTAGCGATAACAATACTGTTTCTAATTATTGGATGATAAAGTTGCGCCCTTACATGTGGGCTAAGATCCTTACTGTCTTTAACCTTTAGTTCTTCAAGCACCCTGATTCCTTCTTGATCGAATACGACAGCCGCGAGAATCATATCTCCTATAAGCGGGCCTCTACCTGCTTCGTCGATACCTATGGTTAGGCCAGATATATTTTCGCCCATGAAATTGCATCACCAATATTCTTAGCAATAGTACTAAGATTTACTCTGAGGTTTTTACTTCTGAAAACTTCGAATACTATGTTTCTGGGTCGTAGTCCCGATATTGTCTTAAAAACCCTTTTAAAGTCAATGAAACCTTCCCCTATTAACAGATGTTCTCGACCGTGTTCATCCACATCATGTATATGTATCACAGGTACATCTATACCGCTGATAGATTCGACAACGTCTTTTAGATAAGTATAGAAATCCTCGTAATAGTTTGTCAAAAACCTCTTATACCTACTGGCAAGATGACCTATGTCGAGACATAAACCAACATGATCTAGTCCATCAAGGGCTGACGCTAGATCACCTGGCTCTGCCCCTATGCCTCCTGCAAGATTTTCAACTACAACCACTACTTCATGTCTATCATTGAGTTTCTTGGCGAGAAGATCAATATTCTGCCGAAATCTCTGGATCGCTTCTCGTCTATTGTCGGATATGTCTAGGCGTTGCATGGTTAGAGGATGAACAACAATATATGAGTGTACCTTGTCTAACAAGTTGGTTATTGATTTTAGAATTACATTTATTGATGCCTCACCGATTTCCTCATATGGTGAAGCTAGGATGATGTCTCTCCATGGGGCGTGGATATTTATGTGCATATTGTTTTGCCTGGCGAGTTGGATTACTTGTTCTAGTTTTTGGTATTCTTTGAATGGCCATGGATAATCTATTGATAGCTCTATCATATTAACTCCATGTTTTCTCAGATTTTCGAAACCGGTTGCTAAATCCTCTCCTATATTTCCCATCCAAATAGGTATGCCGATATCTATCAATGGTTTTACGACACCACCTTTTGTATATTGGTTTTCCCTGCAATGCGGAGTATGTATTCAATAGGCTTAGAATTACCTATAACAATTATTATTCCAGGCTTATTCAGCACAAATAGTTTCAAAGCATTTTCTTCCGGAGCTTTTTCGTTAAATACATAATAGTTTATTCTCGGTGCTTTGCTCCTTAGTAATCCAACTAGTTTCCCCACGCGATGCGCGTTTGTCTTGTCAGTAATTATTGTTATTTCGGAATTTCTATGTTCCAAAACAATCTTCTCGAGCTTATCGGTAGCGTCCTTATCCCCTACTAGTATCATGACGTTGCCGCTCATATAGTTCATCACTCATTATTTTCTCTTGAGCAATAATGTATTTAAAGCAACACTGTAGGGGAATAGTAGCAATCTTTAATAAAACTCGTTCTACCCAAGAAACAATTAAGGGGAGAGCGATGATTGAAGAGCTCATAAAACTACTCCGCGACAGAGAGCTTGAGGTTAAAAAGCAGAAGGGAATGATAAGGGCTGTACATCAGACTTTACCTATAACGCTAGTTATAAGTATACATGACAAGAACAAGACGGCAAAGATCTCCATAGAGCCCGAGGACGATCTCCAGGATGTTCTAGCCGATCTTATAGAGAGTGGCGAGGATGTAGAAGTACTTGTCGATGATATTCTGAGCGAGATAAGAGACATAGCCATAGAGGTTGGGCAGCTTCTTGAAAGCAAAGGATACAAGGTTGAATGGGCGCTCAGGGAAGGCGAAAACGACGTTAGGGATGCATTAGAGGATATTCTTGAAGAATACGAGTTCGAGGAAGAAGAGTAAAAGGTATTAATATCAAAACAATTTTTGCATCGCCGCCAAGTACTTACTGAGACATGTTTTTATTTGTAAATCCTTGATATACGTTCATGGTAGTAGCGATTCTTTTAATTAATTATTAAATCATATGGGGTGGTGATTAGCATGGGTAAGCTTTTCGGAACTGATGGAGTACGTGGAATAGTTAACAAGGAGATGACGCCCGAACTAGCCCTTAGATTAGGACGCGCTATAGGCACGTTCTTCGGCCCTGGCAAAAAACTCCTTGTAGGTAGGGATATCAGAATTGGTGGAGAGATGATCAAGTCTGCGGTCATAGCAGGATTGTTGAGTTCAGGGATACAAGTATATGATGCCGGCCTAGCCCCTACTCCCGCTATACAATACGTAATTAAGGAGCGGGGATTTGATGGAGGAGTGATCATAACTGCAAGTCATAATCCCCCAGAATATAATGGGATAAAGGTAATCTGGCATGACGGCATAGAGCTTCCAAGAGATAAGGAGAGAGAGGTGGAGGATCTTTATTTTGAGGGCAGGTTTAACAGTGTATCGTGGAGCGAGGTACCGCGTGAGGTAAAGCCGTTCCCATACGTTAATGATATCTATGTTGATGCTGTCGTAAAGCACGTAGACGCTGATCTTATTAGAAAGAGGAATTTCACAATAGTGATCGATCCTGCGAACAGCGTGGGAGCATTAACTTCGCCCAGGATCGCCCAGAGGCTCGGCGTAAAAGTAATAACAATAAATGGTAATCTTGACCCCTTATTCCCTGGTAGAAAACCAGAACCTACACCTGAGAACCTAGAGGCCACGGCTAGGGCTGTAGCATCTATGAAAGCTGATTTTGGTCTAGCACATGATGGGGATGCTGACAGGGCCATAGTGATTGATGATAGAGGCAGGGTGCAGTGGGGAGATAGAACCGCTATCCTGCTCGCCAGGTACCTTCTTGAAAAACACCCTGATTTCCCGAGGAAAGTATATACGGCGGTATCGTCGAGCACGTTGATCGAAAGTGTCTTGAAGCCCTACGGTGTAGAAGTAGTATGGCTAAAAGTGGGTGCAATAGACATAGCGAGAGAGATGCAGAAACGTGGAGACGCTCTATGCGGCTTCGAGGAGAACGGCGGCTTCATGTACCCGCCGCACCACCTTGTTAGAGATGGTGGAATGACGCTGGCGCTTCTTCTTGAAATGCTCGCGAAGGATAAGAGAAGAATATCTGAACTATACGATGAACTACCACAGTGGTATCTGATAAAGACAAAAGTACCCATGGATAGACAGACAGCCCTCAAAGTAGTGGAGAGGGTTAAGGAGTACTTCAAGAACTACCGCCTAATAACTATCGATGGAGTAAAAGTTATCGCTGATGATTTCTGGATGCTGGTAAGACCTAGCGGTACAGAGCCGCTTCTGAGGATAATGCTTGAAGCAAAGACTAAAGAACTAGCCGGAGAATTACTAGATACGGTCAAGAAGCTGATCGAAGAGGTGCTAGGAAGACAATGATGAGATACTGGGCACTAGACCTAATTCGCTGCCTTGGATGTAAGCACTACCCTCTTGAAATGATTATTTTCGAGAAGGAATACCAAGAAGACATAGATGTTTCCAACTTAGAAAAACCATTATGTAAAAACTATTGTGCATATAAGAGACAACCTGTGAAAACAGGCGTGGAATATCCCTGTGAAGAATGCCTACGCACAGGTATTAAGACCGGCATACTATATTGTCCCAAATGCCTTAGATGGTACCCTATACGTGACGGTATATTGATAATGCTGCCTGACAGGAAGAGGAAGAAAGCATCAGATATAGAATTTCTAAACGCATACGCGGATAAGATACCCAAGTACATATTGAGAGAAGGAAAACCCTACAACCTATCAATGAATACCGTTGAAGATCAGGCTAACCAATAATTCTTTTATAAGCCTACAGGAAAAAGAAAATCAATTATCAGTTCAGTCGTGGTGCAAATAATGAGTATGCCTTTTCAAAACCTGGAGGCATGGGTAAAGAGGCAAAAAGAGATAATTGAGAGCTTCAAGAAAGCCGAGAAGGGATACGAGGAGGCTGATAGACTGGAACTAATAATAATGGCAAGACAGGCTTTTCAGCATATGATGAGAACCATACA
>JAMOVL010000030.1 GCA_027067785.1 Desulfurococcales archaeon
CAATATTAGGGCAAACCATGCAGGGAATATCAAAGTATTTCCTAAAATCTATAATAGGTCTTTTAGGTTTCTTCTTGGTCTCTATGGGTTTAGGGATAGCTATAACTCTGTATGTTCTCCTTCCACCATATATTATTGGTTCTCGCTTGACATAGCCTAGCATTTCAAGCTTTTTCAGTACTCTTGATGCATCACGACTTGTTATCTTTAGTTCTTTCCATAGAACGTTCTGTGGCACACCTTCTTTGCCTTTTGAGAGCACGTATTTGTACACTTTTTTGTCGAGTTCTGTTAATTCTTTTGGCAAACTTATCCCCTTAGCAAACTTAGTATCATGCTAAATCATACATTATTTGATCTTGTATCAATATTCTAGTTAACCATGTTATTAGTTCAATCAAGAAGAATATATTTCTATCCCAGTGAAACCACTAAATCGGAATTTCTCGAAATAACTCATTAGAAAATTTGAACAAGTATGTAAAATTGAAAAACATAATAAAAATTAACAGTATTAGTGATTCTAAGTCACACTACCTAGAGCTCAACTGTTATATCGAGATTATCAACGATGTCGCCATACCTATTCCTAATAGTTACATCGGTTACTTCGGCGGCACTTGCTACCTCCAGCTGAGTTCTTTTTTCGTCTAACAATATTGATGAAACATATACTGCTGCCGTAGCCAATCCTATAGCGCTCTTTCCATTATTTAGGTCAAGCTTCTTGGATAGATCTATAAGGTATGCTGCTAAGAATCTCGCTTTGTCTGATAATCCTAGTTTGTGTGTTAGATAAGGCACGAAGAATGCTGGATCGTCTCTTTTGATCATTTTGTTTATATCGCTTATCGCTTGGTGTATTCTTTTCTCGGCATGCCATAGGTCACGATAAGATATGCCAGCCTCTTTCGCGAAGAGCTTTGCAGATTTAAAGATACCATGTACTTTATAGGCTAGATATATTGATGCTGCCGCCATCATCTTCAGGGTCTTGTTCTTATAGTTCTTTCCCTGCACGGCTTTCTGTAAAATATTGCCCGCAGTTTCCGCTACGTATTTGGGTGGTTTAAGAAGTCTAACATAATCATTCAAGTGTCTAAGAGCTCGTTCAACTATACGGTCTTTCTTGGACACGCGTGCTTTTTTCTGAATACGTCTTATTTCCCTCCATTTCTTTATAACCTCTTTATCGGATGTCCGTACTCCTCCAACTATTGTTGCGCCAAGACCACCGTCATGTACTCTATTAGTATATGCACCACTAGTTCTCCGTGCAACGAGCTCGTTCTCAAAGAACCTATAGTCTCTCCCAACATCGATTATCCTATCATCAATAACCGCGCCACACTTTGTACACACGTATTCATGAGTATCAGGATCGAATATTATAGATGAACTACCACAGTAAGGACAAACCTTATCTATATGCTCATACTTCAAAACAATCACCCAAAACAAAGCATTATTTTCTTCTTGGACGCTTCTTCCCCCTCCCCCTTCTCTTCTTCGCTTTTCCTCCCTTTCTTCTCGGAAACCTCTTTGGTCTGCGCTCAACGTAGTAATAGACCGGCCCTGTCTCTACGAACTCAACGACTTCTTTGGATTCAGGCTTTATCACTACAAATGGTGCGTCAATACGTCCTATGACGTCAACGATCTTACCTATTCTCCTAAGATCTTTATCGTAGGCTGTATGCCCTACGAGTCTCCTTGGATCCTTGATTAGGCTTCGAACAATTATGAGCCCATCCTTGGTCTTGTTGACAATGTAGCCTAGTTTTTTCATTTAATCCACCGGGGGAGGGTAATACTCCGGTATTTACTTTTAAATCTAAAATAGTTAAGAGTGAGGTCTCTTCGAATGATTAAATGATTACTGCTAGTATTACGGAGGTGTTTAATCAATTGTGTTAAATCAGTAGTAATACTATATTGAATACTTACTTCAATAGTACGAATTTAATACCAGAAAGTATTACCACTACTAGTACTTCTCCCTTAAACGCTTGATCTCCCTCGCTATAAGCCTAAGAGTGTTAAGCTTACTACCACGTTTAAGAACAACTACTCTCTTATCTCCGCTCCACCATTCACGTGGATATTTCGAGTCTTCGATCCGTGGCTCCAGCCCTAGATTTTCTGCTGCCTCTACGATCTCTTCTATTTTAGGATTAGGTACTGCATCAGCAAACGATATTTTCCTACCCATTTTTCTAGACTTCTTCGAATCAATATAATTAGGATAGACTACTACGCGTTCACCTTGGTAATCCCGGCTCATCTAAAAACACCTTATAGGCTTTCTGAAAACGTTTTCCAGATTAAACGAGGGGTTTATCGTTCTATAAATAATGTTGGAGTAGCAATTAAGTGCTCAATGTTTTCTTACTGTTCTTTTTTGATTAGAACACCGTTGAGTACTCCATCCTGGCCAGGCCTTGATGTTACACGTACTAATCCGATCTCTGTTCTAACAATTGTTCCCTTAGTAATATAGTTTCTTCTAGCAAGCTGTGGATTAGAGGGTGTCTCCACAACTTCTAGTATTCTTAGCTTTTTGGCCTTGTTCTCACCGGGGATCGATACGTTTATGTAGGCTGCTTTCTTGAGCCTTATCTTTATGTTTCCTCCACGTACACGTATTATTTTACGGCGCTCGACCGGTCCAAGCTGGGTCTCTGTCGGCGGTCTGCCAAGTTCATATTTTCTCTTGAGACGAGCCATTACTTTTCGTCCGCCAGTAGGCTTCTTTAAATCATTACCCTGATACCATGACATTATCTGTACACCTCCTAAGATAGAGTTGGTTAGTATTTATTGTATTTTAAGGATTTCTTCCAGCTCTTCAACGCTGGGAAGGTCTTTGAAGGAATCTTTGTTCATAAATGGTATCAGAGCAGACAGGGCTGCCTGGTAGCTCAGCTCTATCCGTGTAATATAGCCATAGGTATAGTATCCTATAGCACCAATGTTTCGCCGTATGCTTTCAAGCCCCGATTCGCTAGCCATGATCTCGGCGAGCTCTCTCCCGCTGATAAGATCCTTACAGTGTCTATCAGGTAATGGGAAGAATAAACTCGTACCTATACTATACTTGTCCTCGTGAATTATGACTGCCACCTGCCCGCTGTGACAATAGCCGCGAGATATATTGATCACGCCGGCCTCTAAGCCAACGGCAAAACAATCATGTGACACACATTCCTTATATGACGCCATAGCCCTTTTTACAGCTCCATAAACAATTTCTTTGATTCCCACAGGCTGAGGCTTAAGTCCTTCTACACGAACAGTATGTGTTTCAGGCACACCAATTAGTCTAAATGCCTTCTCTATCCCGATGATTTTAGCCGGGTTTTCTGTTCCGACAAATACATCAATAATCCTACTCAATGGTTATCCCTGCCGCTACGCCCTGCTTCAAACCATTTATATGGGTGTCTATAGGTAGAGTAAAAACAGGATATTTAATAAGTATTCATACCAGGTCCTTAAGACTAGTAAGGGATATATCATGACATCAATAAAAGGAGCGCTTTTCAAGATCTATAAGGTCATGTCCAAACCCATTTACAAGCTTTACGAGAAAATACTTTGGATGCAGATAAAAGATGGGCCTTTCCCAGTCCATATAGGCATTATACCCGATGGAAATCGGAGATGGGCTAAGAGACTTGGCATGGACCCCATATTTGGCCATAAGATCGGATATGAGAGGATAAAAGACGTTATAGACTGGATTCTCGAACTTAACGTTAAGGCTATAACGATCTATGCTATGTCGAGCGAGAACTGCCTATATAGGCCCGAGGAAGAAAGGAAACACCTTTTTGAACTCGCTAGAAAGGGGCTCCGAGAATTAATGAATATGAAAGCTATACATGAGAACAAAGTACGGGTTAGGGTATTTGGAAAACTAGACCTTGTGCCAAAAGATATTGTCGAACTCGCTAAGAAACTAGAAGAGATGACAAAAGATTATGACAAACACGTTCTAAACATAGCGTTATGCTATGGAGGACGAGACGAGATCATTAATGCGGTTAAGAGAATAGGCAGAGATATTAAGGAAGGAAAGCTTGAACCGGAGGAAATCGATGAGAACATATTCTCGCATTACCTTTACACAGACGGCATACCGGATCCCGACCTAATAATTAGGACAAGCGGCGAAGTCAGAATAAGTAATTTCCTATTATGGCAGTCAGCCTATAGCGAGCTCTACTTCTGCGATGTATTCTGGCCCGAATTCAGAAAGATCGATTTCTGGAGAGCTATTAGAAACTATCAGCATAGAGAGAGAAGATTTGGAAGATAACCTTCTGAAAATCTATATGATGAAAACTATGAAATCATATCTACAACTATTTTGTTTCCTCAAAGATATCTTCAACGTCACCATACAGTATTTTCAGTTCTTCAAGTGTTAGCCTCTTTTCACCACGCTTGATCTTTTCTTCAACCCTACGGCGTTTTTCTTCCAGTATCTTCTTGAGCTTAGATTTCTCTATTTCCTTCAATATTTCCTGATACTTCTCACGCAACGATTTGAGCTCCGTTATACTCTTACTGATCTCATTCGAGATCTCGTCTAGACGTTTCTGCCTCTCTTCAATAGATTTACTGATCTCATCCACTTTTCCGCTCATTTCATTTATTCTAGTTCTTAGAGCGTTTCTTTCTTCGTCGAGTTTGCTGATCTTACTGCTTATCTCGTTAATCTCCTTTGTAAGAGCATTTATAACAAGCCTTAGTCCTTTGAGCTCAGCGCGTAGCTCGATGTACTCTTTTTTCTCTTGCTTGGCCTTCAATGCTTTCTCAAGTAGATCCTCCAAGCGAGCTATTTCTCTAATGATCTTGTTCTCCTCTTCGACTGAAAGAATACGTGTCTGCTGTATCCATTCAAGTCTTTCTATTTCCTTTCTTATGGCTGAGATCGGCATTCTTATCTCTTGATCCAGTATTTGTAGTTGCTCACGTTTTTCTCTAGCGAGATTTAGAAGTGTTCGCAGCTCCTTTATTTTCTCACGTCTCTCATTACGTAGTTTTCTGATTTTTTCTACTAGTTCCTGCCTCTTGATATTCAGTTCTTTAAGCTGCGATCTCAGCTCTTTCAATTGCTCGATCAGTTTTCTTCTTTCCGATCTGAGATCTCTTAATTCAGAGATAAGAATTGCACGCTCGTTTTTAAAAGATTTAATTTGATTACGTACTTCCCCTATCCTATTACTTATTTCTGCTAGCAACTGCTGATAGTTCTGCCCGCCATTGTCTTGTTCCATGATATTACCCACACCTTGTCTTACTGCTTCAGTATCACTCTAGCATCCACAACTACTGCTCCATCTGGATAGGCGATTACGGGATTTAAGTCTACCGAGTCGACTTCTGGATTGTTCTCTAGAAGCTTTGCAACAGCGATGATTATGTCTGCTAGGGCCTTCTTATCGACTGGTGGCTGTCCACGATAGCCTTCTAGGAGTTTGGCTGACTTGATCTCTTTCATCATTTCGTAGGCGTCTTCATAGGTTATTGGCGCTACTCTAAATGATACGTCTTTCAATACTTCTACGAATATTCCTCCCAGACCGAACATTACCACTGGGCCGAAGATATTATCTCTGAGACCGCCGACGATTACTTCAAGTCCCTTCTTAGCCATTTTCTGTACTAGTATACCTGAAATACGGGCGTTTGGCACATTCTTCGATACGTTCTCAATGATCTTCTTGGCGGCTTCTACGGCTTTTTCCTTAGAGTCTACACCGACGATTACTCCGCCTACATCGCTCTTGTGGCTTATGTCGGGGCTAACAATTTTTAGTACGACAGGGAAGCCTATTTTCTCGGCGATCTCACCTGCTTCTTCGGGTGTCTTGGCTAGAGCAGCTTCTGCTATTGGTGCTCCATATGCTTTGATTACTTCGAGAGCTTCGTGCTCTAGGAGTTTTTTCCTTCCCTCTTTTAATGCGTTAAGAATTATTTCTCTGGGCTCTACCATTTCGGATCACTCCCTCGCAACTCCTCTTATCTTTGAATACAGATATAATGCCCTGAGGGCTCTCGCCGCCCTCTCAGGGGATTCAAATACTGGTATCCCTTTATCTTCAAGCAAGTCTTTAAATCTCTCCGCTTCCTTACTTCCTATGGATATGGCTATTATTGGCTTACCGTATTTTCTTGCCTCGGCTAAATAATCCGCTAGTTTTGGCGTGATGCCTGGAACCTGTGGGAGAGCTCCTACTACTACAGCGTCGACATCGTCTCTGGGGAGCAGTATGTCTAGGACAACCTTGTAGCGGTCGTCATCGGTGTCTCCTGTCAGGTCTATCGGGTTCTCGACGATACAATGAGGCGGTAGTACTTTGCGGAGCTCCTGCTTCAAATCTTCCGGGGAGCGTGGCAGTATGAAGCCCTCCATTGTTAGGGCGTCTGTCAACATTACTCCTACTCCGCCTGCGTCGGTTACGACGTATACTTTTCTACCTTTCATTAATGGCTGTGTTAAGAGTATCTTAGATAGATCCATTATCTCATCAAAGCTCGTCGCCTCGATCATACCTGCCTGTTTTATAGCTGCTTTGTATATGGCGTAGTTTCCTGCAAGTGCAGCTGTATGGCTTGCGGCAGCAGTGCTTCCTCTACTCGTTTTACCCGCCTTGTAGATCACAATGGGTTTCTTCTGGACAACTTCTTTCGCCTTGTCGATGAATAATCTTCCTCTGCCAGGCTTGAGTCCTTCAAGGTACATTATTATTAATCCAGTCTTATCGTCTTTTGCAAGGAACTCCAGCAGGTCTACATCGTCGACATCTATCTTGTTACCATAGCTTATCGCTCTCGATATCCCTATATTCCTATAGGCCATCCAGTCCAGAAGTGCTGATGCGAATGCTCCGCTCTGGCTTATAAAGCTGATCTTACCCTTCGGAGGCCTCATCATTTTCTCGTCTGGGAGGAAGAACGTGTCTACTCCGCTCCAGTTATCATATATTCCGAGACAGTTGGGGCCGAGAATTCTTATACCGTACTCTTTAGATATCTTAACGATCTCTTCCTCGAGGCGTTTACCTTCTTCTGTGCCTGTCTCTCTAAATCCTCCCGATATTATTATGGCTGCCTTCACGCCTTTCTCTCCAGCATCTCGGAGTACCTGGGGTACTTTCGGTGCTGGAATAGCTATGACGACGAGATCAGGAGTCTCTGGTAAATCTTTGATCGACGGATAGCACTTGAGGCCCATGATTTCCTCGTGCTTAGGATTTACAGGATATATTCTACCCTTGAATCTTCTCTTGAAGTTTGCCAGGATAACGTTCCCCACTTTTCCTGGCTTAGGGGAAGCACCGACTATGGCAACACTATTAGGATTGAAGAATTTCTCTATCAATAGATCATCACCTACCAGTTATTCAATTGATTTCCATCATGTTTTTACATTGATGTTCGGATTAAAATATTACGTATTAGGAAGACCTAACGATTACTGTGATTATCTGCTTGCAGGAAATAATGAGATCCCGATAAAATAAGGGTTAGAGAAGCTGCTATAGGATAGGGGAGGGCTCCTCCGTATAGTAGTCTTCGCCTCCCGCTACAACTCTCTGGATTTGCGCATAGAGTGTGTCGAGTCCACTCATGTTTGTCGATGATACAAAAACCGTATCGTGCGTCAGCGTTTTCTCAGCTATAACCCTAACATCTTCTGAATCCCATAGTATTCTGCCTTTCTTTTCCCTCATAATAGCTGTCGCTAGATACTCGGGTTCTTCCATATACTTACTGATCTCCTCCAGCATCCATTCCTCCGCAAGATCAGTTTTCGTCATGACAAGTATTTGTGGAAAACCTATTCTAACCTGTGTACTCGCCGCAAGCAGTAGAGCCGATAAGAAGTTGGAAGGGCTTACGGCATAGAGCGTGTCTATCAGAAACAAAGATACGGCTTTCCCCGTTGAAACTATTGTGTTAAGCACTATTGGGCCCGATTCTCTGAATGCAAATATCTCCATCTGGCCAGGCGTGTCTAGAATGATGTAGTTTGTTTTAAGAGACCATATTTCTTCACTTATCTCTTCCGCTTTTAATGCCAGCATATCTGCTGCTGCAACGAGAGCACCATTGGGTCCTAGACCGTATTTCTTCATGAGATCATGTGCATTCACGATTTCTCTGACATCTATATCGGGCTTATAGGGTAGTTCCTCCACAGCCGGGTCGAGATTGACTATGGCTGAGTCCAGAGAGTGTGATGATAAATATTCTTGCAGGGATGCCGAGAGTGTTGTTTTACCGCTTCCCGCTGTGCCTAGAATAATGATGAAATAAGGCATTATTTATCCCTCCATTCAATGTTCACTTATTATTGTTTAGATGAAGAATAGTCCCTTATGAGTACCCCAGAAACGCCCTCTAAAATTGAGCCTGTATCCACACTTCTTACATCTAAAGTCGTCTGTGAGGTTCCATTCCAATATGTAGAATCCCCGTCTTTTGACTGCCAAGGCCCCGCAGTTAGGGCAGTAGGTGTTCTCTAGTTCATGACCCCATACGTTTCCTAAATACACATGTTTCAGTCCTTCTTCCATAGCGATTTTAGCCATTCTCTCTAATGTCTCTATAGGGGTCGGATAGAGATCTGATAGGCCATACTGTGGATGGAATCTCAATATGTGCAAGGGGGTCTCAGGGCCGAGGTTTTCCACTATCCATCGTGCAAGCCTTCTCATATCTTCGTCCTT
>JAMOVL010000031.1 GCA_027067785.1 Desulfurococcales archaeon
CATTACGTTATTTACAAAGGTAAGCTATATAGAATAGGAGAAGACACTGTCAAGACCAGCAGGTATCTCTACAAGGTCGAGAAACTGGTATCGAAACAATAAGTATCAATGACTAGGTGTATGCTGATTTGATGGATCCATCCGTCGAGAGAATACTGAAGGCGTTCGACTTATCGGTCAAACGCATGCTTTCAATGAGAGGTCTTGACGGCAGATTCATTATTCTAGGCTCTATGCTAATATATGTCTGGCTCGGCGTTCTAGTCTTTATGAACATCTATGATCCTAGTAACATATACTTGCAGCTCATAGATATGGTGACGGGATTTGTAGGGCTTACAGTGATATTCGCGTTCCAGGTAATACTCTCATATAGGATCTGCGAGCATGTGAAGCTCGCTGGCTACTATATATCTTATGCTAGAGACATAATATCACTGGCAAGTAAAGATGTCCTCCAGGAATACGATGAATTCCTAGAAGAAGCATATCTCTACAAGTGTCCTCACACTGAGTACAGCCCGATAGCCCTTATCCTAGGCTATCTAGCCATACTATCAATGTATATATACATAGCCCCGCTCTTCTATGCAGGCTACCTAGCCGTTCTCGGAATATTCGCTTACATACTCTATGATGCCGTGGTGGAACACCAGGAGATAGAGAGAAAGGTTAACGGCCTCCTCCTAAAGCTTATAGGAATGGAGGACGAGAACGTAGCTTTCCACGAGCCGCCGGAGTTCAGGTCGATCTATATATTGACGACCGTGTTGACGCTTGGGCTTCATCTCTTCGTATGGCTTTCGAGGATTAATGCTTACCTGGATGCCCATATAGTTGATCATAGGAGAATGTATGAGTTGTTCAAAAAACGCTATGTTAGCATGTACTTGGCCCGGTCATGAAGACTTTATTGTTCCGATATCCTCAGGTATTTTATATCCGGGCATTAGCGACGCGATCCTCTGAATACGTCTTTTATCACGTATGAACTCTATGAATGCTTTAACATATTCTTTATTTAATCTATCCTTCAGTACTAGGAAATCATATTCCTCCCATGCCAGTGGTATGAAGTCTAGACCGTAGAGCCTGGCTGCAGCCTCTATAGCGATACCAGCATCGGCTCTACCATGCTTTACCGCCGCTGCAACAGCTGTATGTGTTTTAACCTCGTAGGTGTAACCATTGATCGTCTTCTTGACCTCGCCCAGGCTTAATCCTTTCTTTTCAGCTACTCTACGTAGAAGTATGTCTAGAAGTACTCTCGCGCCAGCGCCCCTCGTCCTATTGACTATTCTGACGTCCGGCCGTAGGAAATCCTCGATACTATGTATGTTCTTCGGGTTTCCCTCCTGGACAACGATGCCTATTTTCCTATCATATCCCCTAATGATCACTGCTTTGTCTTTCAAACCATATTTTTCTAGGAACGGCGTATTATACCGCCCAGTCTCTACATCGAGGAGATGAGTTGGTGCTAGGTCGGCTTCGCCCCTTTTTACGGCTTTCCATCCGCCTGTGCTCCCTGTGACAATTACTCTCGCTATGGCTCTGAGTCCTGATTCGGCCAGGATACGGTGTATTAGCATATCGTTGCTGCCTATGATGTTTAGTTTGCTGAATCCTCTTGTTTCGTCGAATAATTCTACGTAGACTTCTTCATCTTCCATTATTAGGTCTCTGTCTTCGGGTAGAACGAGATAGCCATCACTGTTATAGAGGGGTGATATAGCTCCGCTTCTCATAGATACTGGGTAGGCTGTCAAGCCTTTCTCAGATTCAACAAGCGCGACTGGGAGTAGCCATGTCTTTCCAAGCGGCTTCTTGATCCTATATGGTAGTCTAGCCTTTATTCTCGAAGCCCTCTGTTTCTTGAGCCCCATGAGTGAGGCTATAACGGGCTTCACGATCTTATTGAATATCATGAAGCATGATAATGGGAACCCGGGTAGTCCGAACAATAACTTTTTCTCGGCGACAGCGATAACAGTTGGTTTGCCGGGCTTCACTTTGAGACCATGAATTATTATTCCGGGCTCTCCTATTTCGTCGAATACCCTGTAGACCAAGTCTCCGACGCCGGCGCTTGTACCCCCGCTCGTTATTACTATGTCAGCCCATCCGAGAGCATCATCTATAGCGTCATATACTTCTTCGTAATTATCGGGTAGATGACCCATGAACCTAGCATCGGCTCCAAGCTGTCTAAGCCCCATTGTTATGAGCTGACCATTTACATCATATACTTTGCCTGGGCTCAGCTTCTTCCATGGCTCGATGACTTCGTCCCCGGTCGAGAAGACCGCGATCTTTGGCTGGATATATGTTTTGATACTGGTAATGCCTAAGCCTGCCAGTAATCCTATTTCTCTGAAACCGAGCCTAGTCCCTGCTTCGAGCACTAGGTCTCCGAAGGAAATATCGTTTCCCGTCGAGGAGATGTTTTCTCCCGGAACAACGCTTCTGTATATTTCTACTTCACCGTCCAGTCTCCGAGTGTACTCCACCATCACGACAGCATCGGCGCCACGGGGGATCATAGCACCTGTAGCTATTTCTGCTGTCTCGCCAGGCTCTATACTTATGTCTGGTTTCTGACCGGGTTTTATTACACCTATTATCTTAAGCCGTTTGGGGTGAAGGTCATCGACACCCTCTAGGTCTGTTGAGCGTACTGCGTAGCCGTCGACAAGGCTTCTATCGAACGGGGGATGGTCGATCGGCGAATAAATGTCTTCAGCAAGCACTCTGCCGAGAGCCTCAGTTATGTTTATCTTCTCTATGCCCAGAGGCTTTAGAGGATAGTATTTATTGATAATATTCAATGCGTCGTCGAGAGATACTAGTCTATGAAAGATCCTGCGTTCCCCCAATTCTCAAACACCTATTAGAGACCAGTATTAAGTCAATATTACCCGTAGATAAAATATCCGGTTTATACCGTTTTTACTATACTGTGGCTGAAACGGTGGCTTACTAATGGATGTAAATAAACTCGTAGAATACGGTTTTCCGGAGAAAGCTGTGGATATCCTTAGAAAGAGGGGTATATTGTCTCTTAATCCTGTGCAGAAAGAAGCCGTGGAGAAAGGATTGCTTACAGGTAGGAACCTTGTTATCGCATCGTCTACCGCCAGTGGAAAAACATTGATAGGTGAACTAGCTCTCGTGAAAACTGCTCTCGGAGGAGGTATGGGGCTCTACCTGGTACCTCTAAGAGCTCTCGCTTCTGAGAAGTATGATGAGTTCAAGACGTGGGAGGAGCTGGGCCTGAGAATAGGGATTTCTACCGGTGATTACGAGTCTCCAGGAGAACATCTTGCGAGATACAATATCGTGGTTGCAACATATGAGAGGTTTGACAGCTTATTAAGGCTTAGGCCTAGATGGCTCAACAGGATCAAAACCATAGTTATCGATGAACTACACATGATAGGAGATCCGGAGAGGGGACCCGTCCTCGAAATGATAATTGCTCGTCTTAAAAACACAAATGTACAAGTAGTCGGGCTATCAGCAACCATAAGCAACGCCGATGTCCTAGCCGAGTGGCTTGGAGGTGAACTCGTAAAGAGTGATTGGAGGCCTGTAAAACTAGTAGAGGGGGCCTTCGATAGGAAACGCCACATTATCTTGTTCGCTGATGGTAGGAAGGAAAAAGTCGTGCATCGTCTAGGAGTATCGGCGTTATCCATAGCTCTTCATAGTATTCAGCGCGGCATACAGGTTCTAGTGTTCGTAAATAATAGGCGGAGAGCCGAGGAGTGGGCGCTGAGGCTCTCGGACCATATGAATCTCCTGGCTCATCTAATGGATAAGGATAAGCTGGAAGAACTATTATCACGGCTAAGCGAATCACCTAGTAAGAAGGAACGCGAAACACTTGAGAAGCTGATAAGGAAGGGTGTAGCATACCATCATGCAGGCTTAACGAGTATTGCCCGTAAAGTTGTCGAAGAAGCATTTAGAGAACGCATCGTGAAAGCAGTTTTCGCCACACCTACTCTTGCAGCAGGTGTCAATCTTCCTGCGAGACGCGTCCTCGTATCAATCAAAAGGTACGATCCCTTCAGGAGAAGAATGACCGGGATACCTGTCTTTGAGTATAAGCAGATGGCTGGCAGGGCGGGCAGGCCTCTCTACGATAACATAGGGGAATCAATTATCTACGATGCCACGAATCTCAGTGAGGCGGCCAAATACATTAAGGGCGAGCCCGAACCCGTGGTGAGCAGGCTTAACAATGAGAGAAGCCTTAGAATACATACTTTATCACTAGTAGCGACAGGCCAGGCCGAGAGCATCGAGGAGCTCATTCAGGTTTATAAGAAAACATTGTTCTTCAAACAATACGGAAGTACAAGATACCTGGAAAACCTTCTCGACAACATAGTCGACCAGTTGATCGGCTGGGAAATGCTCAGATATAGGTCAGGAAGACTTGAGGCAACGAGAATAGGTCTACTCACAACGCTAACATATCTGGACCCATTATCTGTGCATAGATATGTATCGCTCATAAAGGAAGACGCGGGGGCTTTCTACCTACTACACCTTATAACATATACTCCCGACTATCTGCGTAGCAAGCCCTACATCAACTATAAGATAATAAATTATCTGGAGCCGGAGGCATGGGATCTAGCTGAGGAAGGAGTTATCCCAGAGCCACCACAGGACGAGTTTGATTATCAGCTCTGGTTGCAGGCATTTGTACAAGCAAAAATGCTTCATGACTGGATAAACGAGGCACCAGAGGATACAATAGTGTCTCGATACGGTGTCGGCCCAGGCGATATCTACTCCGCACGAGACACAGCTGCATGGATAGCATCGGGATTATCCAGGATCGAGAAGCAGAGGAGCCCCGAAATAGCGGATAGGCTCGAAAAACTAAGCATCAGGCTAGAGTATGGTGTCAAGGAGGATGCTCTCGAGCTCGTAAAGATAGAGGGTATTGGAAGAGTTAGGGCCCGCATATTGTTAAGCCATGGAATAAGAAGTATTGAGGATCTGGCTAGGATGACTGTAGATGAACTGGCGAGACTACCGACTTTCGGCCCCAAGATCTCCGAATCAGTGTTAAGAGAAGCTAGAACTAGGCTAGGAATACCTAATTAGCTTTTATATACTCATCAAGACGAATAAGATGTTAATGCATAGGTGAACATTTATGTCGTCTACATGGAACATGCTGGTCAATGCCTTTACGAACATGGTTATCGAGATAATAAATTATCTTCCAAAGATAATAGCTGCGATAATAATTGTCCTCATAGGATATATGATCGGCTATCTCGTTAAGAAAGGGACAAAAGCACTCATAGATAAGTTATTGTCAGGTGCTATCGAGAAGACGAAGATCGGTAGGAGCATGAAAGAGTCAGGCATAGACCTTGGAAGCCTGACAGGAAATGTATTGCTTGCTCTCATAATCGCCTTATCCGTCCTAGTAGCAGTAACTGTGCTTGGCTTCACAGGATATGTTGGCTCGATGATAGTACTTGCTGCACAAGTTGTCTTTAAGATAGTTGCTGGCCTATCCATCATAATAATAGGTATTCCTGTCATACTAATACTCTCGGAATACATTGCAATGTTCTTCAGCAAGATGTTTCGTGAGAGACATGAGCTTATGAGTGAGCTAATATATGATGTCTCGGTCCTAGTCCTCTCGATATTCATTCTCTCAGTAGCGATAGATGTAATGTTTAATTACAGCCTTCTCCTAAACTATTTGATCACCTCGGCCCCAGCATTCATTGGTGCAGCGATAATCCTTATCATAGGTTATGTTATAGGTGACACTATAGGCAAGATCGTTAACCGTATAGTGAGCCAGATACTCGATAAGCCATTGGAAGCTACTGATATCGGACGTACAATTAAGAGTATGAACATAAACATATCTGATCTAATAGGGGGGCTTACAAAGGCATTCATAATTGTCGTTGCTATCGTAGCGGCCGTTGAGATCATGAATATAGGTGGTCTCACAGGACAGCTAGTCTATCAGGTAGCCGTATATCTCCCCAAGCTCATAGGAGGAATAACAGTACTTACGCTCGGACTAATACTTAGCATAGGCCTGGCAAGATACATAGGTAGATTCTTACAGAGAGCCTTTAGTAACGGCTATGAAGAAATAGCTAAGCTCGTCGAAAACCTTATCTTGTTGGGACTCACAGCAGTTGTCATAACCATTGCGCTCAACATATTAATGCTCCAGGGCTCCCTGATCTACCCATTGATACTGGGAATACTGATCATAGCCTCAGGAATATACATAGCGGGTGTCGCTGGAAAGATATTATCAAAAGTACATCCGACGTATAAGTACATGGCACCCATAATCGAGACCCTCATAATACTAGTCTTCTCAATAATTGGTATAGCAGGAGTCTTTGCAGAATATTCTGGAGCAGTAGATGTTATAAAGAATATTTCATGGGGTGTAGCCATAGCTTTCGCAGCGATCCTAATACCCATAATATTCCACTACACAAAGCTAGCGTGGAGAACGATCCCTGATAAGAAAAACAATGATGAAGAGGAAAAAGAGCAGACATGATCAGGAAAGCCGTCATACTCGACCTGTACACCGATGAACCAGCAGGCCTCGGTGTTCCCCCCTACATTAATACTTGGCCTAGACTAGTTGCCGGCGCATTATGGGTTGCAGATAAAGATATCAATGTGAAATACTATGCCATAGACACCGTACGAGCAGATATGGATTCCTTCATAAAACAAGCAGATAGATCAGATATCCTTGTAGTTATAGCAGGGATAGAAGTCCCCGGCAAATACATAGGCGGTAACCCCGGGACACTTGAAGAAGCAGAAAGGATCCTCGCATTAATAAAAAATCCTCTGAAAATTCTGGTCGGCCCTGCTGCTCGGCATGGCCTAGGCTCAGGAGGAGGAAAAATAGCTTCATCGCGAACTATTCTCGGAAAAATATTTGACGAGATAGTGACGGGAGACCCTGAACTGTATTTTCACGACCTAGTAAGGGATGGACCGGAGAGAGCCGATCCTAGGAGGATTAGGAACGATTACCGCCTAGCCGATGAGGCATTCATCAGGGGCTCAAAGATAATAACCATGCATCCTAACTACGGGAAAAACCTTGTTGTCGAAATAGAGACGTACAGGGGATGCTCACGCTTCCTTACCGGCGGCTGTAGCTTCTGCATAGAGCCGAGACGAGGTAAACCATTACAGAGAGATGCTAGATCGATTATCAGAGAAGTAGAAGCACTGTACAGGCACGGCGCGAGACACATAAGGATCGGTAGGCAGCCCGACATACTTGTGTATGGCAGTAAAGAACTTGGAGAAAAAGAGTTTCCCACACCAGATCCAGAAGCGCTACGCAGGCTATTCCATGGTATAAGGTGTGCTGCCCCCGGGTTAAGGATACTTCACATCGATAATGTGAACCCGGGAACAATAGCTCATCATCCAGAAGAAAGCAGTAGGGCTCTCAAGGTCATTGTTGAGTATCATAGTCCAGGCGATGTCGCCGCGCTCGGAATAGAATCTTTCGATGAGAAAGTTGTGAAAACAAATAATCTCAAGGTAGTACCTGATGAGGCTATAAAGGCTATTGAGATCATAAACAGGATCGGGAACCGAAGGGGCTGGAACGGGCTCCCGCATCTCCTTCCAGGAATAAATCTTCTCTACGGATTACCGGGCGAAACTAAGGAAACATATAGGATTAACTACGAGTACCTGAAAATGATTTATGAACGAGGCTTACTCGTGAGGAGGATAAATATAAGACAGGTAACTGTCCTCGAGAACACTCCATTATGGATTATGAGAGATAAAGTGAGGAATCTATTGCGGCGCCATAAGGAATTGTTTAAGAAGTACAGGTTGAAAATAATGAATGAGCTAGACAAGAAGTTCTTGGAAGGAGTGGTTCCACCAGGAACCATACTGGATTATCTATATGTTGAGAAATACGTGACGGGTATGAGTATTGCTAGAATGCCTGGAAGTTATCCTATAACAGTGAAGATTCCCTGCCGGATAGAGATGTGGAGAATAGTGTCTGTGAGAACCAAGGGTGTAGCAGCGAAAAGCGTTACAGGAACACCTATTGTGGAGACTATGTGTTTATAACGGATAATCATCTCGTGATCCGTCTTTATAGCTAATATTTATGTCTCCCTTATCATCTTCGTCAATTATTATTTCCGGATAATCGTTGATCATATTGTGGCTCATTGATAAGGGATCTTGATAAGCCCCTGTATGGAGGAATGCGACGTAATAGTTTTCACCATTACCAGGTAGGTGGAGCGGCACCCCTCGTAGGATTACCCTTTTCCCTGGAATGCCCAACAACCTATTATCTTTCTCTGTGAATATCTCGTTAAACCCTTCAGGTAGACTACTTATGTACTCCGAGATCTCTCCCATCGAGTCACACGTGATATCGCTTATCGCTACAAGCACATCAGGCTTCTTGTCCAGCTTAGTGCACGGTACTGGCTGGAAGTACTGGTTTAAGATAACATAGTCGGGGAGTATACTGAAGATCGAGAATGATAGTACGAAGCGCTTGCTCGGTGAAACAAGGAACTTGTAAAGGGGTCTCCCCATCCTTATGTTTTCTTCG
>JAMOVL010000032.1 GCA_027067785.1 Desulfurococcales archaeon
AAGTATAGGTCTTTGGCCTTTCTGCTGATCTCCCTGTACAGTGTTTCGATTAGACCTTCTAAGAGCTCTCTACGTTTCAAGTCTATGTTATCCGTATAGGATAGAAGCCTGTTGATGATGTTCTCCGATTCTCTCGCAATATCTGATAACTCCTTAATAGTCTTCGCTGAACGTATTTTATTCACTAATTCGACGTCCGTGGTTAGATCCGATATATATGGGCGTATATCGACGACTTTCGCTACACTTATCCTATGAGGAGCAACTATCGCTCTACCCGACTCGAACACGATACCGGGTTCTTCCACACGGTATTCCCTGCTCTTTTCTCTGAAAATACTTATCATGGTCTCGACGTATTCTTCGAAAGAGTAGTCTGGACTGTACGCTGAGCCTGAGCGTGATGATTCATAATCGAAAGCCAGACCCCCGCCTGTGTCGATATATTTAAGGCTGGGAAGTAGCTCTGATTTGAGAACAGCGTATGTATTTATCATTTCGGTAAACATTTTCTCGAGGGCCTTTCTAGTAACTATCTGAGAACCATAGTGGAAGTGTAGCATAATGATCTTATCCCTTATCCATGGCTGCTCGTCCAGTATTTTATAGATACTTGATAATGGTAGTCCGAACTTAGATGTTAAACCCGAGCTCGACGACCAGATGCTTTCTCCCCTGAACATTGGCCTGATCCTTAATCCAACCCATATTTTTTCACCGAGTTTTCCACGTATTTTATCGAGTAGTTTTGCTTCTTTTATGCTCTCGATATCTATGATTGCCTCGCTATAGACTTCTTTGTCTGCTACAACTTTTTCTAATCCTTTCAGATCTTTGGCTCCGTCTACAATGAATAATCCTCTCGTCTTGTACGATAGGGCTTTATGTATCTCTGGCAATGTACCTGCTTCCCATCCCCACCCATATTTTTCCCCGTACCTCTTGATGCTTGTGAGAACCATGTCGTTATGGTTGACTTTTAATGGGTAGACGGGCTTGAATTCTCCTCTGTAGCTATAGTTTTTGATATGTTTGTTGAATAACCCGGCAATATAATCGATCATGAATCCGATCCAGGGTAGTACTCTTATATTGGCTCCTGGCAGATCGCGTTTCTCCAGCAGTTCGATGACTGGTATCTTTCTATCCTTGATCCTGATCACTAGCTGGCCTTTTTCATTAATATCGAATAGCTGGCTGTTTAATACCCCCTTAAGTCCGTAGAGTTCCCTGGAATTCTCTATACCCCAAACCATACCCCTTTTCCCCTGGACACCCCCTACCCTAGTCTTGAAGGGTCTAGGGGGATATAGAGGTTTCCCAGAATTTTAAAGAACCGATCCAGACCGATTAAATAAGTGCTCGCTAGGTATCAGAAAATGGAGTGGTTTCAATGAATGACCGTGAACGGATCGAGGCCTATATCGCCAATTTGGAGCGCGCGGTGAAATCCCTTGAGGAGAACGATATCGATGAAAAATACAGGGTTCTCTTAGAGAATGCTAAGGCGTATCTCAGTGATGCCAAGTATTACTTGTCTAGAAACGATTATTTCACAGCGTTGGCGTGTGTCGCTTATGGTGAGGGCCTTATCGATTCTCTGAGACATATAGGCGAGGTTAATATTGATTGGAAGCCTCTTTCAAGCTTATTGTCTAGGCCTAAAGTACTTGTCGCTGGTAGTTTCGAGATCCTCCATCCGGGCCATATCTATCTATTGGAAAAAGCCTGGGAGATTGGTAGGGTATACGTTATTGTCTCTAGAGATTCTAACTTTGAGAAATTCAAAGGAAGAAAACCAGCTATACCCGATAAGTACAGGGTCAAGATTGTTGGCTCGATAAGATATGTTCACAAAGCAGTCCTAGGTGATGAAAAGGATTACTTGAAACCTGTTGTAGAGATTTCGCCAGACATAGTACTGCTAGGTCCTGATCAATGGCCTGATAAGGAGAAGCTTGAAGAAGAGCTCAGGAAAAGAGGGCTTAAGGAGACAAAGGTTGTTAGGCTTGAAAAGTCCTATGAAGACGATGTTTGTAGGTCTTCAAAAATAATCAGACGTATTCTCGAGATCCATGGCTGTCTTGATGAGGGTCAACGCTAGGCCTTTGTTTCACGCAATAGTTTCTCGAAGAGCTTCTTCCTCTCTTCCTGTTGTGACAGGTGTTTCTCTGCCTCCTTATTGGCGATCTCGACAAGTTTCTTCATGTCTACGTCCGGCTTATACCAGGCACCGGTATTCTTAACAATATCTGCTAGTTTCGCAACATTATAGCCTACGTTGTAGCTGTCAAGTAGTGCTTGGTCGTCCTCTGTGACGTCATCCATGGAGTGGTGATATGCTATTGCCCAGCCCGGTATGTGGACACCCATACTGTTCAGAACGATCATCATATGGGCGAGCGCCATTATTGTTCCGCTGTCATTTCCGGAAGCTATGAATCCTGCGACTTTTCCTTCGAGAAGGCTTCTACCAGTTATGAATATCATGTTCTCCATACTGGTTAGCCTGTCTATGAAGTTCTTCATTACCCCGCTCATACTGTACCAGTAGACGGGGGTTACTAGTATGAATCCGTCGGCTTCTAGGATTTTCTTCCCGATCTTGTTGAAGTCGTCGTCATTGATTATGCATGGGAATCTACAGTATTTTGTATCGTCACTTACGCATCCAAGGCATTCTTTTATCTTATAGTCATATAGGCGTATGATCTCTGGTTCTCCGCCTGCGTCTTCTACACCTTTAGCTGCTATGGATGCGAGTTTTGTGACAGCGCCGTATCTACGGGGTGAGCCGTGGAGTATTATTATCTTGGCCATATCCTTTCTCCCTCCGCTCCGTTCTCAGTCCTATCGTTGATTGTAATGAAATTATTTAAATGAATTGAAAAAGCCTCAGTAACGCCGACCCACTTCATAACCTATACATGCTTAGAAAACACGTATAGGCTCCGACACGGGTTCGCTCATCATCGGCTCATGGTTATCACTTAGGTACGGCGTGTTTAAAGTATTTTGAGCAGGTCTGTTAATCTTGTTATACATGGTCTTGGATCGGTTGGGCGGCACAGGGTTCTCCATCCATAATATATTGTTTTCAGCCCGGCTTTCATTGCCGGGAACACATCGTTTTCCAGGGAGTCGCCGATATGCACTATTCTCTTTGGCTCGACTCCTAGGATTTCTGCGAGCTCTCTGTAGAATAGAGGGTTATATTTTGGTATTCCCGTAAGCTGTGTGCTATGTATTATTTCAAACCTATCTAGGAGATCATTGTATTTGAGCACGTTATACGGTAGATCATGTGCTCCTGTAGCTGTTGTTAATACGAGTTTGTAGCCCTTGCCGATGAGTTCCTCAATAACTTTCTTCGTATTGTCTATTGGTAGAAACCATTTTGCACGCTCTGCGATGAAGTCCCTGTAGATCTCTGCGAGTTCTTCTTCTCTCAAATGGATACCTAGTTTCCAGAGAAGCTTAGTCAGTATGTATCTATGCCAGTGTTGATGACCTGGATGTTTCGATTCTATGTCTCGCCATAGCTCCACGTACAGCTTTAGGGGATCAATATCTCTGCTATAACTGTATCCTTTCCCTCTAAGTTTTGACAAGATGTTTTCTAGAACTACTCTTGTCGGCCGAAAAGGGTTTCTAGGATCGCATCCTATATCCCAGAACAACGTGCATGCCGAGTCGAAGCTTACGTACTCGATCTCTCCTCTAAGCATGGCTTAGCCACCAATCATAATATTTTGGTGGATAAGTAAGGTTATATTCTGGGCTCTATAACCCGCTAGTGGTGCTTAGAATTGACCAATATAGATTGGGAAGAAGTAAGGAGGCGTAGGGAGGAATTCTGGAGCTCTAGCCCGGTATATAGGGCCATATATGAGCGTATGAAGAAACAGGGTTATCACTTCATAGGCACACTAGGCGTTGTCAAAAGATGCCACTGGACTCGTGAAGCCCTGGTTAATAAGAGATTCTGCTACAAGTGCCTCTGGTACGGGATAGAGAGCCATAGATGCATACAGATGAGCCCATTAGCGGCCTGGTGCTGGTTAAGATGCATGCATTGCTGGAGGCTTCAGCCAGAAGATATAGGGATGCACTGGGATGAGACGCGGCCGCCAGTAATAGATGATCCTGAGGTTATAGTTGAGGAGAGCATTCGTGTACAGAGGCAGATCATATCGGGGTACAAGGGTAATCCACGTGTTGACCCTGTTATGTTCGAAGAAGCGATGAATCCGAAACATGTCGCCATAAGTCTGACGGGTGAACCTACGCTTTACCCGAGGCTGGGAGAGCTTATCAAGGAATACCATAAGCGTGGCATGACGACTTTTCTAGTAACACATGGTGTTAGGCCAGACATACTTTCTAGCCTGGACGAAGAGCCTTCACAGCTATATATAAGCCTAGAGGCATGGGACAAGGAGAAGTTCTTGGAGTTCAATAGGCCCATAGTTCCTAGGGCTTGGGAGCTAGTCATGGAGACGCTCAAGCTGCTTCCAAGTTTCTCTTGCCCCACAGTCTATAGGTTGACCATTGTGAAAGGATTCAATGACTCGGAAGAAGCGTTGAAAGGCTTTGCTAAATTAATAGAAATAGGTAATCCCACGTACGTAGAAGTCAAGGCATATATGTATGTAGGTTCAAGCAGGACAAGGCTTCAACCCTCAAATATGCCTAAGCACGAAGAGATCAGATCGCTCGCGAAGAAGCTCTCAGAGCTAACGGGATATATGTTGTTGAGCGAGAGCATTCCCAGTAGGATCGTATTGTTGAGCAGAATTAAGAATCCCAAGAGACACGGCAAAGGATGCCCCGACGGCGTTGAGCACCCCGAAAAATACGCCCCGGTGATCACGCACGAATATGAGGAGATGAGGGAACAATAAGTTAAAACTGGATATAATTTCATGGTGCAAATCTCTAGATTTTTATATATAATCTATGATCATTTTTCATGAACACTATAGAATAATTTTGGTGATAAATTTTGGATATTAGTATACATAAGATAATAGAACTTATCACAAAGGGTGATGAGGCCGAGCTTAAACGGTTCATCGAAATGTATTCTAGAAACAGGATCGAGAACTCGTTTTATACTCTAGAAGAAATCGCTATATCGTTGCTCCACTACATAAGAGGGTATACACCTCAAAGAATAGCCGAGCTACTTGGTATGAGCCGGAGCAATGTCTATGCAGTCCTTAAGAGATTCCAGCAGAAATACGAGAAAGCACTGAAAACCATCAATCTCTATGAAGCAATAACAAATGTTATCTACATAACTGTTAGAAAAGGAGAGCCCCTAGACGAGGTTGCTAGAAGAATTTATTCCGTTGCAGATAAAAAGAAGATTAAGATACCATTCAGAGGATTAGAGCTGATCAACATTCTTGAGCGACGTGACATAGTTGACGATAGGCTAAGGTTTAAGGGTGACTATAGATTGATCCTGTTGCCAAACATAGATATAATAGTCGAGAAGATCTAGTGGTTTAACCATATAGCATATCGTTTTTACCTTACATTAATCCAATAGGAGTAGAGACGCTACAATATTCGTTATTGAACATATTATACCCTATGCGTTCGCTAGCTCTGATTAATCCTATATATGTATGGAGAGTGAATACAATTGCATCTATGCTCTTCAAACCCAAGGAAAGAGCTGTACATGTTCTCTTATGACCATCTATAACATATTTCGAACCTAGATAATCGTACACTAGTATCGGAAGGAATGATTTATGTCTAAGACTGGTGCCCGTCTTTGATGGGAGCTGTGTCGGTTTAAGCCTAGTTATAGGTATCTTTTCCCTCCACACCCTAGCAATTATACCATGTGTTGCTTCAAGGAAGAAAATAGTGTTCACAATGTGTCTTAGCGGAATAAGTTTTTCAGGCGTGCCCGTCGGCGGGTTAATAACTTCAGTTATGCATACTGGCTTAGATAATCTCGGCTTATACGCTGGTACGTATATGATGTGCGCACGTATTTTTCTCCGGAGCCAAACATATACTCTCGCACGGTGATGACCATCAATAATGAAGTGCTCACCCCTATTATTGCGGACAACGATTATTGGAACATCATAGTTCTTGAAGAGCACTAAGTATAGGACTAGGCCGAGCTTGTCTGATTCAAGGACTGATTGCGTGGCGTATAAGCTGAAGGGATCCAGTTCTTCTAAGCCAGTATACTTTATACCACTATACTTCATGTCTAACAAATATATTACTTCTCTTAGCTTACGATAAGTATCCTTATGTGTCGATAACTGTAGCCTTGACGGTAATCCTTCAGTAATATCGTTATACGAGCCTGTACTCCTTTCCCGCATAAAGGATTACTCTCGCATCTCTCTTCATTTCCTCGAGAAGCGTCTTCTCCATCGGTGATAGCTTTTCCGCATCCCGTACTGGTAACGGGAATTTCTTGATGAATTCATTATAGTATTCTCTATCAACGGCGAGTCTCCCCACTACCTCTATTTTTCCCTGATATACTAGTGTATTGAACGATGAGCCCAGCACGCTCATAGCCTCGTTGATAGGCATGATAGGCTTCGGCAGTCCTTTCTCATCTTTCTTCTTCTCACGTTTACCATGAAGCATTGCTTTTCTAAGTTCTTCTTTAGTTTTCTCCAGTTCTTGTTTCAGCCTCGATAATGTGTTCTCCAGCATCCTGATCTCTTTCTCTATATCTGCAATCCTCTTCTCAACAGTTCTCAATAAGTCTTCATTGACCGGTTTGGATACTTCGGTTCTTCTCTCGTGCTCAACAATCTTTTCACTATATTTATCCAGTGTTTTCACAGAAGATTGTATGTAAGGCTGTGTTGGAGACTGTTCTGTGTCTTTTAATGTTTCTTCGCTTTTTTCTTCAGGCTTGGTTTCTTCCGTTGTTTTTGATTCTCCGAACTTGTTGACAAACCATTCGCCTTTCTCGGTTAGTATGTATCCTTTTCCTACTTTCTCGACGTAGCCGTTATTGCGAAGTCTATAGATCACCGTCCTTGCGAGAGACATCGATATTCCAAGTGTTGATGAGATGTCTTTTATGGTTGCACCATTGTATTCTCTGAGGAACTCGAGTATTCTAAGCATCAGTGTCTTCTTGGCCACTTTTCCCTCCCTGATCAGAATATTATGTTTTTAATACGGTAATAACCTGTCGTGTCGGGGCGGAATCGTTATAAGGAGTTTTTACGATAACTGTGTTAGGCATACCTAACAATCAAGGTCATGGTGTATATTATGTCGCAGGGATTATTCGACGAAGAAACAAAGAGTGCTCTACGATCAATATTCAATCAGATGAAGAAAGAACTAGTCGATATACTCGTGGTTGACGATCCCATAGCCCCTTCCAGCGGAACACCGAGCTGTGCGACATGTAAGGAAGCGAAAATACTTGCGGAAGAACTTGAAAGGATAAGCGGTGGAAAGCTAAGATTTCATATAATAGGGAAGAATAGTCCCGAAGCCAAACTATTGAAGCCAAGATATCTTCCCGCATTCATATACGACACGCCGAAGCGCAATATAAGATACTATGGGTTGCCAAGCGGGCAGGAGTTCGCGTCATTTATATATATACACCGATACGTTGATTCGGGCAAGGTGAAGCTCCCGGACAATGTAGTAAAGGTTGTGAAGGAAATAGATGTGCCTCTCCACATAAAGATATTCGTTACACCCGAATGCCCCTACTGCCCATTAGTCGTTGATCAATTCAATCAATTCGGCCTCGTAAACGGTAAGCTGATCGTTGAGACTATAGAGGCTATGGAGAATCCTCGTGAAGCCGATATCTACGGCGTATCCTACGTCCCCGATGTGGTAATTACTGATCCCTCTGAATACGACACCTACGGGGCGCCTCCCATAGAGAGAATCAATGGATACCTCCCAGCAGAACAGACAGTCTTGTTCCTGAAATCAGCAGCGGAGAAAATAGCCTCTAAGTCGAGGCGTTAAACATCTTGTCGTCGACACCGACCTGTAGAAAATACAATCTCAGTAGGAGGGCCGAAGAGTATCTCGAGCTAATACATATTATGCTCAAAAACGGTGAACGGCCTAGAATAAGGGAGATCGCTAGGCGTCTCGGCGTTAAGCCTAGCAGTGTAGTGGAGTATCTCCGAAGACTGGAGAGCAAAGGATACATAGTTTATGAGAAAGGCGGCAACATATATTTAACAGAAAAAGGCCTCAAGTACGCGGAGTCGATCTATGAGAGACACAAGATACTCACGAGATTTCTTGAACTCCTAGGTGTTCCCCACGACATAGCTGAGGAAGACGCATGCTATATCGAGCACGGCATTCACGACGTAACATTAGAGAAGATCATAAGATTCATAAAGAAATGCGGTAATCTTCTCGATGAGATAAACGGAAAATAACTACCACGTGCTTTTAACGCTTAGCTTCTTCTCTACTTGTATAGCAAGCTTGACAGGATCATCGCCGTAGATACAGCAATACTTGTCATTACAGATGAAACCGTTTAAGTCTGTCTTGATATCGCTTATATCGAAACATATGAAAGCATTTGCATTAAAAGGTAATGGAAGACCCTCTGCGAGCCCCGTTCTCCGTACTGGTTGTGTTGAGAACATGTTTCTACCCCATAATATTATCCTGGAAACTATTAGGCTAGAATCAGTGTTTTTGAACCCAATTACTATGTTTAGTGATCTATCCAAAGCTATTCCTTCGAGGATCTCTCTACGTGAAAGCAATCTATCAATGCCCTCTAGTAACCGTTTATACATCCTATAATAACTAATAGTATCCCATAGCTGTGAAACCGGATTATTGTTTTTCATCGATTTAACTATGTCTATGGCTTCTTCCATCGATAGAACAAGATCTGATGTTTTCAGGTAGAAGCCTATGAAAGCACCTGTAAAACAATATATATCGAGCGACTTAGCCGTGATCCATTCCCGGCGCTTACTTCCCGGCGTCTCTATTGTGTGGATATAGAGATCTTTGATCTCACGATTAAGCACTATGGAGAGAACATTATCTCCGGGTTTTTTCGACGAATAATTTGTTATGACGATGTTTTTCCCCTTAATGCCCAATGTTATTGTATCTTTATCTAGTTTTACATTTACGTTCTTCATGCCGTGCAGATCCATACCGGTCGCAATGTATCCGGCTATAATAGATAATATCTTGTTATCGATCGTTATGCCGCCAAGTATTTCCAAGATACTTACACCTCTTGTTAAAACATTATTTTAGTGGTTTATCAAAATGAATACCCTAGATGAAGAAGGTCCCGAACACATCTAGAGCCATTAAAGGCGATGATGAAGCGGTGGCTGTCGGATCATATGATTTTCACAAAGTAAAGCACTATTATTATAGCGTTGACAACTATACCAGTAATAACTAATACTGTGTATTTCTTCTCGGTCTTGCACGGTAATTGTGACTTCATCGGTGATTCGAGCCTATAGTAGTTGTTTTCCCATACAAATTGGCTGTACTCAAGCATGCTCGCCGTTGCCGGTCCAAGTCTCTTCCATGCTTTCTCTCCCTTAAGACTGCCTATCGCGAGTGCTTCCATCATGTCGTGCAGTCCTGCCGGCATGGTTCTCCAGAGGACGATTGGTGTGATAGCTTTGTCTCTTAGCCCTACCTTTATCATGAGATTGGCTAGTCTGACAGGACTTATGATTGATCCTGCGAAGAGCACTAGTAGCGAGATATAGGTTGTCCTGAAGTAGATCATGAGTGCTTCTAGTGGTGCTATATAATTAGAGAACCCTGCTAAACCGAACAAGTATGCGGTTAAACCATACCATACTCCAGGAATACTTGATAAAGACAGGCTCGCCGCAGCCCACCACCTGTTATATCCGAGCAATCCGATTACCAGGATGATTAGGAGAGGTATGTAGGGCTCTCTGTATAGGGGTATGTAGATCAGTGCCGATAACACTATCAATATTATCTTTAATATACTGGGCACATTCCTTAAACCAGTCTCACCCGTCATGAAGAGCGTCCTATAGATTAAGCCTACAAGGATACCTATTATCTGCATTCCAGCCTCCCCTCTGTGAATCTACATGTCTTATCATAGATCTTCTCCAGTCTCTTATCGTGAGAAGCTATGATTACTGCTCTTCCTCTCTCAGCAGCCGAAACAATGGATTCGATCACATTTGTGACGATGTAGTTGTCGAGGCCGCCGCTAGGCTCGTCCAGCAGGAACACGTCATAGCCTGCGAGGAAGGCTGATGCCAGTGCTGCCCTCCTTCTCTCACCACTGCTCGTCTCAGCCAATGGCTTATCGAGTATGTGTTTAATTCCGAACTCCTCAGCTACATCCTTTATCTTGTCTTCACTGCAGTTTTCTCCGCATGATATTTGGAGTTCTTCCTTGATCGTTGCTCCTGAAAAGAAGAGCAGAGGGTTTTCCGGGATCAGTATAGTTTTTCCTCCACGTATAATGTGTCCTTTCGACGGCCTATATACTCCGGCGAGCAGTTTGAGAAGAGTTGATTTCCCAATACCATTCGGGCCTGTGATACCTATGATCTCACCGCTACGAATTGATAGACTGGTGTTTCTAATGATGTATTTTTGGCCGGGATACCTGAACCATATATTTTCAGCCACTAGTATTTCCTCGGATCTCTCGTAGTGTCTTGTTTTCTTACTTCTTTCTATAGGTATTTCTAGGTGAGGGATTTCTTCTTCATTGAAAGAACCAAAATATTTTGTCCTGCCATTCTCAAGCACTAATAGTTTTGGCTCAAGATTTGACCAGAGGAGAGGGTCATGGTCTACTATTATCGCGGCTCCACCGATATCCAGGTGTTTTTCTATGAGTTTTAGGAACTTCTTTTTGCCTTCTTCATCAATATATACTCCTGGCTCATCCATGAAGAAGATTTTTCCTCCTTTATCAATATTTGACGCCCAGAGAAGACGCTGTACCTGTCCGGCGCTGAGACCATATGTTATGTGGTTCCTGAGGCCGCCCAAGCCGTACTGCTCCAAGCCCTTGGGATTACATTGTAGTCCGAGAACGGAGAATGATAGGCAATACTCTGTCTCGACCGTGTGGCCTAGGACCCCATACCATGGATCCTGCGGTATATAGCCGATTATACCGAATAGTTCCTCAGGCTTTACAGTATAGGGATCGAGGCTGGCAATTCTTACTCGTCCTCTGAAAAACCCTTTTCTCGATAGCTTGATTATTCCTAGTAGTGATTTTAGAAGAGTCGATTTTCCGCTTCCCGATCTACCGGTTATAATTAGTGCTTCTCCATAGTTGAGTTCGAGAAATACATCTTTTACTGAAAACTCGTCTTTATATCCGGCTTCACTTATTGTTGCTTTGACTGCTGTCCTCGACATATCCTGCGCGCCTCAGCCATGATGCCAGTGGTATCGCTATGGCAGCTCCTATTACTGCTTGGCCTATATTAACGGGTACCTCAACAAATGCTAGGACTGGTGGCCTGCCCGTCAATGGGTTGCTGACGAAGTACTCGTATAGCAGGTATCCCGTCACCATTATTAGTCCTGATAGGAGAAGGGCTGCTGCTTCTCCGCCATAAATGTTCCTAGCCACACTATATGCGATCAGTATGCCGAGGACTATAGCTATCACTATCCACGCGGCTAGTGGTATTTCGACGAGTGGTGATTCGAACTTAAATGTGAGCCATTTCTCGGGCCCTACGAATATTTTGCCGCTCCAGTAGAATACGGAGAATATCAGTAAGAGTACTGTGTATAAGGCGCCGGTCAGAGCAGCGACTACTCTGTTGCGTACGCCTCGGAGTCTACGTGCGAGATAACCGGCAACGTAACCTTCGGTTAGCTTGATAACAAGGGTTGCTGGTGCGAATATCCCGTATCCTGTGGATAGGTCTGCTAGGCTCGACCCTATTCCTCCAGCGATCCCCGCTACTACTGGGCCTGCTGTTAGTGCGGCGAGATAGATCATCGCTTCTCCTAGGTTGAAGTAGCCGCCCGTAGCTGGCTGGTATATCTGTAGTGCTACAGTCGCTACATAGACTGCGACCGTATACGCTATTATTAACAATATCTTCCTGCTACGGGAGACCATTTCTTCCACCAATAAATGTTCTCTTGTCCGTTAAAATCAATATAAAGTTTTTTCTTTAAGTATCTCTACGATAATCGATGGATAGTTGTCAGAACCTCCTTACCCTTATCAGTCAGCATATACTTCCTAACACCCTGCTCGACAAATGATTTTATGAGGCCCATTTTCTCAAGCTCCCTGAGATGCTGATAGACTGCTTGGACACTGATCTTAACGCCGAGGAGTTTCCATAGTCCATAGCCATGTATTGGCTCATTATCCGCTATCTTCTCAAGGATCATGAGCTTAGTTGATGAAGGGAATACGCTTATCTCGCTCTTAGACCTGCTGGGCCTACTATAGGCTCTAGGGCCTTTCAACCCGTGGCCTGTGAGAATTACAACGGTGTCGCCACGGAGCTGATCCGATAGCTTCATGAGCCCTGCTAAAGCAACAGCTGATGATGGTTCTACAAATAATCCCTCGTTTCTAGCCAGTAGTTTTGCTGCTCGGAGCGATTCTTTCTTGGAGACGGCGAGTACATCGTTTCTATCGAGAATCTTAGCTATTTTGTTCTTGACTGGTGAGTCTCTATACATGAGGCCTGGTGGGGCTTCTTCTTTGCAATCGTATTTTATGCCGAAAATCCTAGAGTAGACGGGGTTGCCGCAGCTCTCGATGCCTATCAGTCTGGGCATTGAAGATATTATTCCATGCTCATACATTTCCTTGAACCCGTGATATATACTATACAATGTTATACCAGAGCCGAGAGGAACAATGATATTGCGGGGGACATGGCCTAGCTGGAGATATATTTCTATGCCTATTGTTTTGAGGCCCTCGATGGATAATGGGTTGTGCGAGGTAGAACCGGGATAAGCCTTCATCTCCGTGACTTTTCTCATTATAATATCCAATAGCTCATCGATCGTTTTATCCAGTACTTTGACGTGAGCGCCGTACGCTTTCATCAAGAGGATCTTCTCGGGATCGGTTCTCTTAGGAACAGCCACGTAGGCCCTTATACCTGCCCTTGCACTATAGGCTGCTATGCTTGAACCCATATTACCGTCGCTGGCGAGAAGAATCCTTTTTTCGCCCAAGCTGGCGGCATGGCTTACTATGAGCGCTGCAGCACGGTCCCGGAAGCTTCCGGTAGGATTACGGCCTTCATCCTTGAAATAAACGGGTATATCTCTAAACAACCGGCTAGACCTGATGAGAGGTGTCCAAGCCTCTCCAAGGCTTATCTTAGCTTCTATATCGGGTAGGATGGGTGAGAAGCTCCATATATCATAGCCTCTGAACCTGCCCCATCTCCACTTGTGCTCTGGATGCATTATTTCTCCACATATAGGGCACTTCATAACAGGCGTTACAGTGCTGTAGCCGCAGCGTGGACATATGAAGAACAATTTCTTATCCCCTTTGCCGGGTCATGCATTACTTTCTCCTTATATGTAATAATGGATAGCTTCCATCATATTAACCAGTTACTATAATATTCTCCTACACGGTGCGAGGGATTGGCGGAACAACTACTGACCCCTGCTGACGTCATCATAGATTCGCGAGAAGATTCTAAACATCCCGAGTTCAGAAAAGCATTAACATCTAATGGGCTGAGAGTCGCTGTCAAGAAGCTCGAAGCAGGGGATTTCCTATTATTAGCGGCTCCGAGTAAGAAACCAGTTCTTGTTGAGAGGAAAACAGTTAATGATCTCGGCAATAGCATTCGTGATAACAGGGTTTGGGAACAAGCAAAACTACTCGTCGAAGCAGCTCGGAAAGACGGATACATACCCATGATTATCGTTGAGGGATGGCTCGGTGCTCTCGAAAAATACCGTGGCTGGAAGATACAGAGCGTTTTACGAGTTCTAGATACCCTTATGATAGATTTTGACATAAAGATCCTGAATACACCTAATAAAACAGCCACTATCGGATGGCTCGTATCCAAAGCAAAAAGTCTTGGTAGAACAAACGAGAAGAGAATCTATAGGCTCCGCGTCGAAAAGAAACCGATGAGTATCCGGGAGAGAATAGTATATGTCGCAGAAGGCCTTGTAGGCCCTAAACTGGCCCGTAAGCTACTGGAAGCCTTCGGCACACTACGGAATATTGCGAACGCTAGTATACAGGATCTATTGAGGGTTGAAGGGATAGGTGAAAAAAGAGCTAAGGAGATATACTTAATATTCAATACTAGATGGGCAGGAGAAGAAAAGGAAAGGTAACCAGGATTGCTGGCTATATGGACTGAAACAACATATGTAGTCCTAGCGTCTCTCGCTAGCTTCGCGTTAAGCCTACATCTCGTCCGCTGGTGGATCCATAAAGCCCGGGAGATCGGGCTAACAGGTAAGGACATGAACAAGCCCGTAGACATACAGGTTCCGGAGAGCGGCGGCATATGGGTGGGTGTCGCGGCTAGTTTTGGTCTCCTGATCTTCATAGCTCTCCAGATCTATGTCTCGGGCTATAAAGACTATAACCTAGAGCTTATGGCGCTCGCATTAATGTTGTTTATGTCAAGTTTCCTTGGATTCCTCGACGATATACTTGGGTGGAAGAAAGGGTTGAAGCCCTGGAGCAAGATAATATACATGGCACCACTAGCGCTTCCTATAGTGGTCATAAAAGCTGGATACTCCATTATAACACTACCATTCATAGGACCAGTTAACTTGGGGCTTCTTTACCCTCTCGTCCTTGTACCAATAGGTATTCTTGGAGCGGCTAACGCGTTCAATATGCTTGCAGGATATAATGGGCTGGAGGCTGGACAGGGAATGCTACTGATGTTCTTCGCCTTACTCTACTCCTTGATCAGGGGATTACATCCTAGTCTCGAAGCATCTGCTATAATGCTCGCAGCTATAGCTGGCTTCATAATATACAACTGGTATCCCGCAAAGGTTTTCCCCGGCAATAGCTTCACACACGGCCTAGGAGCTTATTACGCAGCGATCGTGATAATGGGAAATTTCGAGAAATTCGGCATAATGCTGTTCACGCTCTACTTTATCGAACTAGCACTGTTCCTGCGCGGATTGAAAGACGGTATCTACAAAGAGAACTTTGGCAGAGTACAGCCTGACGGTACAATTCTACCTCCTTATGATAAATGCTATAGTTTAACCCATGTAGCGATAAAATTCCTTATCAAGGTTAAGGGGTATGCGAGAGAGAAAGACGTAACATTATTCATTCTTACTCTCCAGGTATTGGTCGGCATAATCACTCTCGCAATAATAAGGTATATCTAAATCACATTAGGCGGTAGGGGACTAGAAATAACACCGCCCTGCCCGGTCTTTATTAGTTCGGCTGCTCTCAAACCGCTCAGAATTAGTGGTGAGACATACGGCCATGGCTGGCTACAGCCGTAAATGACGGATACAGATAACCCCGCAACAATGAATCCGGGTATTAACCAGTACGTTCTATCCACTAGTTCGCGGGAACGGGGTATTGTAGGACCTAAACCCTCAGTCATGACTCCTATCTTTAGCCTGTCAAGTATCATACCTGCGAGATAGCCGCTGGGAGTAGAGTCGATAACTGCTTTAGATCTTATTATTCCTCTGTCTTCCATCATATGCTCGTTTGCATCTCTCAGGATAACGCCGGAAATAGTTATTCCTTGTTCACTCGGTGTGAAGAGAGGTTCTAGATCAGTATTGACTATGATGTCTCCCCCGAGATCAAGTACTTTGGAGCTGAGCCTGACAGTGTACTCAATAGGCCGTATCCATAACCCTCTATCATCACGATTTACGACCACTTTGTTTTTCGATAGAAAACCAGCCACATCTTCTTCAACATAGGCCTTCGCATCTAGCCCTGCGTAGTATGTGTATTGCGATAAACCTGGCTCGGGCTCCACTACTAGTACCTTGTAGTCCTCCTCTAGAAGTGTAACTGCTGATGCGAGGCCGGCGTAGCCGGCACCAACTATTATCACGTCGTATTTTTCCGATACCAAAATCCTTCTCCCCGGGACATAATCATTGTGCAGCACATGTTATTGTCAAGGATGAGAATGTTTTTCCCGGAAAAATAGTCTTTGCCAAAAACACCTATTATATGAGGAAGGGGTGACGGTGAATACGTCCCCGGCCGTTTCATCCCGGCCAGGCGCTGCCTGGGCGTCGCGGCCACTTATAATTTTTATTCCAGTGTTTATTTTGCTTCTCCCTTGAGATATTCCTCTAGTAGTTTCTTAGCGTAGTCGTACCTTATTCTTCCCTCCTTGATCATTCTCTCCGCTATCTTGTCGATCAGGTCGCCCTGAGCCCCAGCCATGATGGCGAGGTTCCTGGCGTGTAGCCTCATATGTCCCTTCTGTATTCCTTCGTGAACTAATGCTCTCAGAGCCGCTAGGTTCTGTGCTAAGCCGACAGCGGCCATTACCTCGGCGAGCTCCTTAGCGGTTTTTACACCGAGGATCTTCAACGCGATCCTGCTTACCGGGTGTACTTTTGTTGCACCACCAACTATTCCTACTTGTAGTGGTAGCTCGATGTTTCCAACGAGATAGCCGTCTTCGTCTAGCTCCCAGTAGCTGAGGGGCTTATATGTCCCAGATCGTGCGGCGTAAGCATGGGCACCAGCCTCAATAGCTCTATGGTCTTGCCCGGTCGCTAGGGCAACCGCTATTATACCGTTCATAATCCCCTTATTGTGAGTCACGGCTCTATAGGGGTCGATATCTGCTAGTATGCTTGCTTCGACTATTTTTCTAGCAATATCTTCTCCGCCTACGTTCTCAGGCGGTGTTCTCGCCCATGCTCTGACGATTCTTCTCGTGGCATAATTACTTATGATTCTAAGCCTCGCTTCACCACCTGTTATCTTCTCAAGCATAGGGGCTATGCTTTCAACCATGGTATTAACAGCATTAGCACCCATAGCATCTAAAACATCAACTATCAAGTGAACAACAATTACTGGTCCGAGCTTCGAGTCGAGAACACGTACCTCCAGGTCTCTAGGGCCGCCACCTAGTTTTATCAGGGTCGAGTCTTGCTGTCGGGCATGGTCCAGTATTTCGTCCTTGTGCTCAATGATTTTCATAGCCTTATAGCGCGGAGCTGTGACGTTGACAAGCATTACCTGGCCGATCATCTCCTGCGGTCCTGCCCTAGCCATTATGCCCTTATCGTATCTAAGCATTTTAGCAGCATTACTTGCCGCGGCTACGACGCTTGTTTCCTCAATAACCATTGGTACCAGGTAGTCTTTACCGTTGATCTTAAAGTTTACCGCGACCGCGAAAGGCATAGTCATGCCACCGATCACATTCTCGATCATACTATCGGCTATTTTCTCGGGCAGATTACCAAGATTCCTAAGAATACTTACTTCTTCCTCCGTCAGCCCAGCCCATTCCGCAACTATCTTAAGTCTTTCATCAAGGCTTAGCTTGTAGAAACCCTTTATTCTTGATGATTTAGCCATACGACCACCTAATTATATCCTTAAACGCTATGAGTTATTAATTGCAGGTTGGGGGTGCATAGTTTTTGCTCGTAGACGAGATAGCTGAGAAAGAGCTTGAGCTCCTCGAAACCGAGCCCAGGATCACTGAATGCGTGATCGGGCTTAGATATACCTATTGCGAAATATTGGTTGATGGTGAAAAATATCTGGGAGTATCCATTACGCCCTTAGAAGACCTGTTGAATGTTAATCCCAGCCTTAACATTCCCAAGACTATAACTTTGCTTCCAAAGATTGTGGATAGCCCTAATCCTTACGACAAAGTCGTTGCTCAAGCACTGATAAATGCTATCGGCTCGTATCTCATTAAGACCCGTCAGCCCGGGGAAATAGAGCTGGTCGAGGCCGACATAGTTGATCTTATTAGCGATTATGTTGTCGAGCCGGTGCTCATCATAGGTAATATGGGGCCTCTAAAGAGAAAACTGTATGATCACGGGTTAAACGAAGTATACGTGATAGAGAGGAACCCCCTGTACAGGTATGGTGCACTCCCCGATACATCTTTTCCTAGACTGGTCTCGAAAGCACGTACATTGATAATCACGGGTGCCACATTAGTGAATGATACTATCGACTATATCATCGAGAAAGCAGGGAGGGATAAGAATATCCTACTTGTTGGTCCGACCGCCTCGTTTTATCCATCAATAGCTGTTCCCAAATACTTCGACGTAATAGCATCGATGATCCCGAGAAATATTGATGCTGTGAAGAACGTTATTAAGGCAGGCGGCGGTAGATGGGATTTTACACAATATTGTGACAGCTACTTGTTCGTCGGGGAGAAGAAATGATCGTGTGGGAGCCCGATAGAGGAGTTATCAGGAAGGCCTCGCTCAAGGATTTAATGGAGGCATCATATATTCTCTTATCCCTAGTCCCGCCGGGTAAAACAACTACTTATGGTGCTCTAGCAAAGATCCTAGGCGTCAGTCCGAGGATGATCGGATACTTTATGAGAAAGAACAACAAACCCCTAATAATTCCGTGCCACCGAGTTGTTGGAAGTAAAGGCGAGCTCGAAGGATACAGTAGGGGTGGGCCTGGGATCAAGAGAGAATTATTGATGCTTGAAGGAGTATGTTTTAACGGTGATCGGGTGGCTCGGGATAGTATTACTTCTTTTGAATGGCTTCTCGATCCATAATATATGGTAGGTGCACATGTAAGTATTCGGCGATACGGAATGTAAGGTATGGGAGAGACTGCAGTGTACCGATTATACCCTTGATAAACACGGTTTTTCTTCTGCCGAGAAGTGCTTTGTTCATCTCCAGGCTCCTATAGTATCTTTCAACTATTATTCCATAGATCTTGAGGGCTAGGATTATGAGGACAGGGTATTTTCTACCGTATCGTAATGTGTAGAGTAGTTCTCTATCGGTGACTGTTCCGAAGAAGAGTATGAATAGACTATAGTATCCAATATAGGTTATATTCCTGTAGACACCGTACATGCTCATAAAGAAGAATGTTAAGCCGAGAATTACTGCTACGCTGATAATGTATGAAATCGACGAGCCCTTTCCCCGCACCTTTAGGAGAACTATCGAGGTAATAATTATCAGTATGGATGAAGATAAGACCGGATCACGTTCACCGTATAAATATAGGGCGAGTACTCCGCATATAAGGGCTGCAGCCCTAATCATAAGGGGCAGGTATGCCTTCAACCACGTCAAGCCTATCGCCTCGTGGAAGAGTAGCTATCACTATGCCGCCCATCTCTAAGTACTGTTTTATGAGCTCGTAAACTACTGTTCTCCTATACATATCTATTCCTTCGAGCCATGAATCTATCAGGAGAACAGCTCTCCCAGAGAATAACTGGGGGATAAGAAGCGCCAGCCTTCTCTGCCCATCACTTAGTGCTACGTATGGCCTGTTCCTATCCCATACACCGAGTTCTCGGAGAGTGAAGAATGATTTATCCATACAGTCCCTGTCTGCATAGCATAGATTAGTAATCACGTCATTTAGTGTTACACCCGGAGATACTAGGAGCGTATCATCCGGTATGAAACCCGTTTTACCACGTAATATTATCTCGCCCCGATACTTGATCGCGCCTGCTATCGCTAGAAGAGTCGTTGTCTTACCCGATCCATTTGGCCCAATTATTGTCGAGGTTTCTCCGCTCTTAAGTTTCAACCCGTTGATCTCTATTGATTTGTTACCACGGCGGATAGATAGGTTTTGAACAATTACTTCTCCCTTACCTGCAAGAGGAATGGGCGGGTCTATATCGTCTTTTAATTGTTTAACTAATACTTTAACCTCACTAGCACCGGGTTTATTTATATCCTTGTTCGTTGCGATCACAACTAGGGATTTTCTCGCTAGATCATTTATTGTTTGTTCGGCGAGCTCTCTATAGTATTTGTCAAGGCCGCTGAAGGGTTCATCGAAACAAGTAATATCTGGCTCTACAATGTACGCTTTCATTATTTCCAGGATTTTTCTCTCCCCGTAGCTCATATGTGCTATGCGTTTTCTCAGGATTTTATCTAGTCGTGTATTGCTGAGCACCCGTTTTATCTTTCTCTTCGCAATAAGAAGTAGCTCGTCTAGCCCTGTATCACCAAGTGTTATTAGCCATGGATCCTGTGGGACATACCATCTTCTAGTACTACGTGGTTCAATAATTATGCCTGTCGATATGATCTCATTTATATCGTTGAGTCCGGCTAGTGTTTTGAGAAATATGGTTTTCCCAGAACCATTAGGGCCTTTAACATATAGTATTCCGGGGGATTCAGCTATAGTATCAGATAGCCTTGCTACGTGTCCATCTACGCGTATTTCAGCGTTATTGAGCTTGATGACTGCTCGCGCCACTGATCCTCCTCCTGATAAGTATTTCCCAGGGTTTCAGTGTAGAGAGTATTATTATAGCTCCTATTATGATTAGAATAGTTCTCTCTATAGGATAGATGTATGCCGACATATTCCATATCTTGTACCAGTTCTCCTGGAACTTTGGATCTGATACTAGTTGGGCTATATTTCCCTGTAGATAGAGGTAGTTTAGTACCCATGCGAGATTTCCGGCCATATGGTCGGCTATTATGCCGGCTATCATACTACCTACCCCGCGTAGGATGTTCTTACCGATTATATATGGTGTAACAATCGCTAGTCCTATCGTAACAGCTACGTCGTAGATTAGGACGCTGAGATAATGGATTATGTATGGATACTGTATTGTGATAAATACAGCATATAGCAGTGCGAGTGTTCCTAGAGAGTAGTGGGGTTTCCGGGAATAATATGTAGCGACAACAAAATAGCTGATCACCAGTGGCATGAAGAAGAATGGGCCGAACAACGTGATTAGAGATGAGTTGTACTCGACAGCTACTATCAGTGTTATTATCACGGCCATTATACCTAGTCTTAGACCTAAGTAGATCCCTATGATGCTTCCCGCCAATGCACCTAGGGTTATGAATCCTGTTCCCCCGATGATGGGGAAGGCTGGTATGAGGTTGAGAGCGATGGCTGCTCCGGAAACAACGATTATCGATGCAATGATTAGTATTGTCTTGTTATCTTTGCGTTTCTCCATCATTCCTAATACCCACTTCACAGAATAGTATTGGATGTGATTTTTATCCGCTACTAATGATGCTTGTTATTATCGATCTTTTTGTTTGAGGAATGAGCTATGGTTAATTAAAAACTGGGTGAAAGCCTAGTATTTGTTGGTCCAGGTCACTATGAGTGCTCTGAGGTAGTCTGCTGCTTCTTCGCAGGCGTCAGCTGCATCTTCAAGATCGCTGTTAAGATCGTGTAGTAGGATTGCTAGTGTGAAGGGCTTAATGTTATCGGAGTATTTGAGTAGTTTACCTCTGTTTGAGACATCTATTTCGTCTGCTTCCTCCTCGATGGCCTCTATTTTCTTTAGGATCTCTTTGGCATCCTTGTATTCTTCGTCAAGTATTTTCTCGACGGCTACTCCGAGAAGCCTTGTCATGGAGACTACTTTTTCTATTAGTTTATGGATCCCGTCCCTTATATCGGCAGGTGTCTCTAGATAGGGTATTATTGTGAGGTCTCTAGCTGCTTCTTTTACCCAGTCTGCTATCCTATCTATTCTTTTGATCAGATGGAAGAAGTCTTCTTTGAAACTAGGGTCTAGTCTGCTCTCTTCTAGAAGTAATAGTATCTTCTTTCTAAGCTGGTCTGCCTTGCTCTCTATCTTCATTGTTTCCGCTAGTTTCTCCCTTGCCTCACCGATCCGCATATCGTTGAGCAGCTCTATTCCTCTGTGGAAAGAGTTAACGGTCTCTATGATCTTCGACATGTACTCCTCGAATAACTCAATTATTGGTTCTGGAAGTATGTCCCTTATCAATCGTCACTCAGCCTCAATGATTAAAGATTGGGGGGTCTGTATTTTATTTTTAATCATGGCTTACCTGATGCGAGGGCTAGGATGTTATCAGGTGTTGTCACTGTGATCGTGGCTACTCTTCTCCTATGATATAGTCTGACGCTCCTAATGTATACTACGTAGTCTGGATGCGTTAGCGATACAGGTCTATCGATCTTCTCCGCTATGATCCTAACAGCGTCGCTGCTATGGGCGGGCATACGTGTTTCGCGCCAATAGAGGCGTCCGCGGAGTGTTACTCGGTAGGTTTTGTCGGGCGGTATTTTCTCTTCTGCGAGCTCTGCTGCTTTCTCGGCAACATCTTCAACATACGGGTTTGTGATGGTGTCGATCGGTATTATCCTATATATTAGATTGAGTTCTTCCTTGTGTTGTTTCAGCTTCTCGATAGCCTTGTAGGGATCATCTACTCTGAGCAGTATGACTGCTGTTGCTGCATCCACCACTACGTAGTTGTCTAGGATATCTCTTAGGACGCTAAGTACATACCTGTAGTTCTCAGGTCCCGGCTCATGTGTTACCATGAGATTGAACTCGATCATTACCATTTCTCCTCCAAACTGGGCAGTATTATTAGATGTTGTTGGGATAGGATAGGCTATAAGCTAAAAATAAATTATATCTGTTGTTTGGTCTTCTCAGTTTAGTCTTTCCCGCATACATGATACTCCATAGGACATCATGGCGAGTACTTCTATTATCCCTACAAGATCCACGCCGTTGTCCACGGTGAACTCCAGTGTGTAAGCATCTCTTCTCGTTATGAACGGTAATTGTTCGGCTACATCTGCTATCAGGGAGTCCCTAACGATTACTTCGACCCTGTAGGGCTTAGATAGTATTAGGGGCTTGGCTTCATTCTTCTTCACGGTCTCATACGCTTCCTCTAATCCTTTCCTGAGCCTCGCCAGAACTTCTGGTAAACTATCGAATCCTCCTGCATACCTGCTATAGCCTTTCTTGAACGGGACAAATACTGCCCAGGGAGTGTATTTCTCGACCTCTTCTCTGAGAGCCTCGTCTCCCGCTACTAGTGCTACTGGCACGCCATACTCGCCAGCATATAGTGCGTTAAGCAGGTATTCACTCGCCTTATCGCCGTTCACTTTTATCATGGCGAATGATCTTCCGCTCATCGTGTGGTCTAATACTCCATGCTTAGTTCCCGCCGCTGCATGATAACCTATGAAGAACGCTGCGTCTGTTTCCTTGTCGAGACCGGTAAGCATTGAGTAGGGGCGTGGATAGCCCTGTATGAGTGTGGTTCCTTCCGGCATCTCGAGGTAATTAATGTTTGTCATAGCTCCGTGGCTGTCGGCGACCACTACTCGTTCGAAGCCTAGTTTTAGGAGTTTTTCGGCGGTCTCCTTAGCTATTATTGTCATTATCTTGGAGCCTAGCTGAAACTGGCTGAGCCTGGGCCCGAGCATTGTCGTGGAGGATATTCCGGGTAATCCCTCGATATCGATAGATACAAAGGCCTTCATGGATTTCACCCTATAATCACGTTATATCTCTATCACTCTATTTATGATGTTTCTAAACAGATTTATTTCTCGAACCGTATGTGCTTCACGGTTAACTATGTAGAGCGATAATAGATCGGGATATCTAGATACAAGGTTTCTTAAAAACGTATAAGTATTGATATCACCGACTAGGAACTCTATGTCGGTTAGGGTATCTATTATGAGTACTGGGAGCTCGTCTTTTCTAACGAGATCTAGCGCTTCTCTGATCGCATATAGAAGATGCACTGGTGAAGGAGGCGATTCAAACCTACCGTTTTCTCTTGATACAGAGGATCTTCCAGGTATTATGTCAATACGTGTTATACGTGATTTAGGGAATTTTAGGGCTAGGATATCAGCGATAAGAGAACCGGGCCTTGTAGCTAATATAAAGTTAATATTCTGTCTTTTAGGCAGAATTAGTGATAGGAAGAAACATATTCTCTCATATGTTTCAACCGGTTTGTTGAAATCCGCTTCTACGAGGATATGTCCTATGTTCTTTATTTCCCCGATCTTAAGGTGGAGTAGTTGTAGTAGGTTTATCGAGATAATGATGAGTATTGATACGATGAGGCTGGAAGCTATTCCCATGTAGTAGATATTACCTATTAGTATGTAGGATAGGCCGCTAGGAGGTAGAAATAGCTGTGCTAATAGCATTTCGTTAAAGATTATGTTTGCAATTAGAGTTAGAACGGATAGATCTGCGAGATCGATTAATGTGTACAGGCTTTCTAAATAGATAAATCTTGTGAGAAGATACGCGTCAAGAACCAAGCCCAGGATCGAAGCAGCCGTTATTGATGCTATGACTATATCACGTATATCCGGTATGTTTACTCCATGTACGATCAAATTATATATTAGCATAAAGTTGATGATAGCGAAGAATGCAAGGCCCATCCCGCTAAAGATCTTATTCTTTATCCTGAATGGTCTAATCTCGCTCGTAAAGGAAGTCATTACGTATATAAAATACATTGATATGAAGAAAGATAGATTATAAACATAATTATTTATCGTAAGCAATGACCTTGGAACCCTGAAGCTGTTCGTGACCTCACCCATTGCAAGTATGAGTGCTAGGGCTAGTGCAAATGATGAAAGAGCCAGTGAGCGAAAAATTGAAGGCGCTATCCTATAGATCTCTCTACGTATCAATAGGAACAATATGATAAATACGAAGATTAGTAAAGCATCAATAATAGCGGCTAAATACTTGGAATAAGGAGGGTATGGCGTTATTTCTGAGACAACATGTATACCTGTAAGGTATTGTTCAAGCATGAATAGATAAGGCGATAACGATATAAAGAAGGTGAGCAATGCTACTGGCAATAACCACTCAAACTTCTTTTCAGCAATAGCGACATATCCTGTCGCAGGCACTCTTTTATCTCTTCGATCCAATACCTGTTTTCCTCCGCTCCTTGTAAAAATATTGTTTGCCTAATATTTTGACTCATTACATGATTATTTAATCCAGTCTACGGATATTAATAATGTCATTGAATCATTGGCGGGTGGTGGGAGGCTATGCGGTTACCAAGCATTGGCGAGACTAATGAGAAAGAATATATTGTTAGAGAAGAGGATTCGCCCGAATTCCTCGCTAAGCAGGGCCTCGGTGTTCTTAGTACTCCTAGAATGATATCATTGATGGAGATAACTTCGAAAGAATTGCTTGACCGCATAATAGGTGATGAATACACCAGTGTCGGTATCCACGTAAACGTATATCATAAGAACCCAGCCCCCATCGGCGCTAAGCTACGATTCGTGTCAAGAGTTATCGAAGTTAAGGGTAGGAGGATCGCTTTTGGGGTTAGGTGCTTGATGGGTAAAACGGTAATTGGCGAGGGTATTCATGAGAGATATGTTATTGAATGGGACAAGTTCAGGGAGAAAATTAGATCATTGTATAAATGAATGTTTTTGCCTCACATAACGTTTCTAATAAGCCTCTAACACATTTAATGCTGGACTCTTGTTTCAATAATACAGATATATTCTCTACGAGTCTTCTTTATTTCTATTTGTTTTATGGAGTTATCTTTTTATGGAGTGTTCGGAATATTCTGAACAGAGAGGAAGATTCGGTATGGGGTGTACAAATATGAAGAGTTTGACCTCACTTTTAACATTTATAGGCATACCTTTCGCTGCTGCATCCGTGATAACTATATTATTGAGGGAGTCAAGGCCGTTAACTCTGCGTGATCTATCTGAGAGGACTGGATATGCTAAGAGTCATCTCTCAACGCATTTGAAGCACTTAGTTAACGCTGGTCTAGTAGAGGTTCACCAGGAGAAGGGAAAAATAAAATATAGTGTTAAGAAGAAGGCGATCATCCAGCTTCTACATCAGCATCTGCATAGGCTTCATACCTATATCCAGCAGGTGTCCAATGAAGTCAACGATCATGATTTGAGGAGGGAACTGGATGAGATCGCTCACCGCTTATCACAACTTATTATAAGGGGTGAGAAGAGATGAAGAATCTACGTGTGCTTGAGGAGAATAACGCATATGTTGTTCTAGGATTCAACGGTAAGGGCTCCGAGGTAGCGCTTACGGCCTATAACGAGATGTCTAGGCTGTCGGCGGAGACCGGTTGTCGTAGATTCACATTATTGATAGCTACGAATAAGCCCTCGCCATACTATATCGAGGATCTCAGATATGTTCTTCAGAATAATATAGCCTATACGATTGTTCTCCGATATATTGGGCTCGACATGGAGAATCTATCGAGACTAATCGGGGAGATCAAGAGTATGGGGAGGCCATTAATAGGCGTGGTCGAGTCCGATATGGAGGAGATCTCCCGCTTACTCGGAGAAAAACAAGTAAAGGTAGAAAAGGTGTAATGGGTGGGATCATGGGGAAGTATGAGGTAGTTCTTACAGTTGATAGATCTATGATGAGTAATCATCACGGTAAAGAGTTCCTAGGCTTCATGGCTACTGGGCCTGCCATGGGTATTCCGGAGAAGCTGTGGCAGTGGATTGCTGCTCCGAAGATAAAGGTTGACTCGGAGGGCAGGCCTGTACAAGCACCTTATGGTATGAGGAAGGTTGAAGCTGTACTAATAGATGCGGGGTTCAAGGCAGCGATAATAGATCCTGATCACCTCCATAAACATCTTGACACAATGAAGGTTATGATGGTCGGCCACCACGACTACTTCGCCTACGGTCCTCCAAGCAGTGAGTTCTGGAGCATGACTGGTAAAGAGCCGCTTAACAGGAGATTATTCATAAAATTCATGAACAGCCCGGTTGTGAGGAAAGCCAAGGAGAAAGGCGTCAGATTCATAATGGGTGGCCCAGCGGCCTGGCAGTGGCTATGGGAGCTTGAGCTATGGAAGAAATGGGGGATCGACACTGTCATAGAGGGAGAAGTGGAACGTGTCATAGCTGATCTCGTACAGAAAGCTATCGATGGTGAAGAACTACCCGACTACATCTACGTGGGTCCAGGCGATTCTCCGAGTATTGAAGAAATACCTGTCATCAAAGGCGCTAGCGTCAACGGATTAGTAGAGATCATGAGGGGCTGTCCACGTGGCTGTAAGTTCTGTAGCGTGACCCTGAGACCACTCCGCTACATACCTCTAGAGAAGATAAGGGCTGAGATCAGGGTGAACAAGAGGGCTGGTATAAACGGCGTCATACTCCACAGCGAAGACGTCTTATTGTACGGTGCTGACGGTGTGAGGCCAAGGCCCGAGCCATTACTGAAGCTTCATAAGATTGTGGTCGAAGAGGTAGGGCCTAAAGGAGATATTGCATGGGCCCATGCAAGCCTAGCAGCCATAAAGTATGCTGAAGAAAAATACGGGCTAGTATCAAAGCTAATGCACGAGTACATCCTGAACGAGCACAGGAACCTACTAGGACTAGAAGTCGGTATCGAGACAGGAAGCCCTAGACTGGCCAAGATCATAATGCCCGCCAAGAGCCTCCCCTACAAGCCCGAGGAATGGCCCGACGTAGTAGAGGATGCGTTCAAGATAATGCATGAAAACTACATGATACCCGCAGCGACGCTCATCCTCGGCCTCCCTGAGGAAACTCCTGACGACGTAGCTAAGACACTAGAACTACTCGATAGGCTAAGACCCTATAGGAGCGTCATAGTACCAATGTTCTTCGTCCCGATGGGAGCTTTGAAGAAGAATACCTGGTTCATGAGGGAGCATCTGAAGCCCGAGCACATAGATGTAATGGTGAAATGCCTGGAGCACTCGATCTACTGGGCTGAAGAGATAATCAACAAGTTCTACCTGAAAGAACCCTACCTAGCCCCTGTAAGATTCGGTATAAAGCTGTTCCTGAAATTCGCTAAACGCGGACTGAAGACCCTGAGACCAACGCTGGAGGCCATGATAAAGAAGTAAAATAATTGATGAAGGGCTAGGTGTTCAAGGGGAAAACAATATTTTTTCTATAACACCTATTCTCCTTAACTAAAGAACACATATCCACTAGGGTGGGATTATGAGAACATTTTACATCACCACGCCAATATACTATCCGAACGCACCGCCACACATAGGCCATGCCTATACAACGGTATTCGCCGATACGCTGGCCCGCTACCACCGCCTCATCGGCGACGATGTCTTCTTCATGACAGGCACCGATGAACACGGGTTAAAACTGCAGAGAGCAGCGGAGAAAATGGGCATCAGCCCCAAAGAATTGGTTGATAGGATGGCCGAGAAGTATAAATGGTATTGGAGCCTCCTCGATATAAGCTATGACTACTTCATACGCACAACTCATGATTATCATGAGCGTCTCGTAAAATACGCTATGAACAAGCTCTACCAAGACGGCCTCATATACAAGGCTCGCTATGCTGGATGGTACTGTGTCTACTGCGAGAAATTCTACAGTCCAAGCGAGTACATAGAGATCGATGGGAAACCCTACTGTCCAACACACCGTAAACCCCTGGAGTGGCTGGAGGAAGAGACTTATTACTTCAAGCTCAGCGAGTTCGAAGACTTCATGAAAGACGTGCTCAAGAACAGACACATAGTCTATCCCGAAAGCTACGCACAAGAAGTGCTCGGCAAGATAGAGAAAGAAGGATTACGCGACGTAAGCATCGCTAGGCCTAAGGAACGCGTATGGTGGGGTATCGAGGTACCCTTCGATCCCAACTACACGGTCTACGTATGGTTCGATGCTCTACTCAACTATCTGAGCGGGATAGGGTATCCGGAAGACATGGAGCGTTTTAACAAGTACTGGCCAGAAGTACACCACGTAATAGGTAAAGACATACTATGGTTCCATACAGCGATCTGGTTCTCAGTCCTCAAAGCCCTCGATGTCCCATTACCCAAGAAACTACTGGTGCACGCCTACCTGATAAACCGGGGCCTCAAGATAGGTAAGAGCGCCGGAAACGTGATAGCGATCGAAGACCTCATAAACAGGTATAGAGACAGCAATGGCGTCAGATACATATTGATGAGACTATTCAACATGGCCAAAGACGTAGAAGTAACAACCGAGCTATTCGACTCAATATACAATAGCGAACTAGCCGACACCTACGGCAACCTTGTAAGACGTGTAGGCGTACTCGCAAAGAAGAAGCTCGGTGGAACAGTAGAAGCAGATGAAATAGACGAGGAACTAGGAAAACCACTAAGAGAAACACTTGAAAAATACAGAGAAGCAATGGATAACTACGATGTCTCTAGAGCACTAACGACAATAATGGATCTCCTACGCCGCGCAAACGCCTACATAAACGAGAAACGCCCATGGGAAAAAGAAGACCCCTCGAAACAACTCTACACACTACTAGAAACAATAAAATACTCAACAATAATGCTACACCCAGTCATACCAAAAGCAGCGGAAAAAACAGCAGAAGCACTAGGCTTCAAAATAACAAACCCATACCAAGAACCACCAACGACGCAGACCAAATACCTGGTAAAACAAGCACCAATACTATTCAAGAAAATAAAACCCTAAAACAAAATATTTCCCCCGAAACACACCCTTAACCTAGAAGGGCCCGTAGCCTAGCCTGGACAGGGTGCCGGCCTCCGGAGCCGGTGGTCCCGGGTTCAAATCCCGGCGGGCCCGCCACTTAAATATGATATTGTGATTTACTAATGGTCTACGAGTTTCTTGGCCTTATTGTCAGCTTTTTCTCC
>JAMOVL010000033.1 GCA_027067785.1 Desulfurococcales archaeon
AAATTGTTTACGAGGACGCAGAAGTAATCGTAGCCCTCGCACCAAGAGACGAAGAACTACCGGACATGGTACTAGAAACCATTAAGGAGAAAGGCCGTCCCATGATGTTCATCGAGCTCGTTAAAGAATTCAGCGGCATAGCAGGCGAGGATAGGCTGAGAAGAGCGGTCAACCACCTACTAGCACTAGGTAAACTAGTAGAGTTCCCTGATGGAAGCCTAGGCCTGCCAGGAATGAAGTATGTCCCGAGAAGGACCAAGCGTAGAAGAAGGAGAAGAATGCCTAGACTAATGACTGACATTGTTGGCGAGGAGAAAGTCTATTATAGACCACCTATGCAGTGATTTTTCCGCTGACGCAAAAGAACTCCTAAGTGCCCTGCACTATCTCTGCCGCTATTCTAGTGACATACACAAGAAACTATAACTTGGTAGACCTACAGTTTATCTCATCACTTTTTATTATAACCCCATACCTTTCTTGAAGCTCACAGAGGAAGTCCTCAGGAATAATAGCAACTGCTCCACGGCTTGTTACTAGTTTATAGGCTTTAGGCAGTAGTTTAGATATTGTTGCTTCTTCCACAATCCAGTCAACATAGACTGGCGTTCTTGTTGTTCTGACAAAGCCTCTCTGACGCTTAAAACCATACTTATCAATATATATTTCTCCAAGTCTTCTTCCATCAGTACATTTGCCAGTATTATCGCATTTCAAGAACTCGTCGGTTAAGCCCTTATTCAATATTTCATCGAGTATTCTACCAGTTGGAATAATATTGGATATCGTTATAATCTGCTCATCACTCTTTTCTGGTTTACCGGATTTCTCTGTTCTTCCGCTTACTTCTTTACCTTTCGATCTAGTATCTGCGGATGTTGGCATCGTCGCTTTGGCTCTTTTCTTTTCTTCATGGCCTGATGGATGAGTATGCTGTTTTTCCTTCTTTTCCGGTTTAACAAAGCCTGATAATAGCTCGTCAAGTATGTCTAGGGGGCTCTTTGATTTATTCGCCGCGTGTTTTTTCTCTTCTATTTTTGTTTCTTGTTTTCCCTCTTCATTCATTATTTTCTCCATAATCATTGGAACTGAGGCATTTGCTCTTCTTGCACTACTGGTTTTCCGTTGTTCTTTTTGTTCGTGAGGAGCGCTTGTTTCCTTTTTGATTTCTTCGGGTTTACTATTATCTTTCCTCTGAGAACTCAAGAACATGTCAAGCGTTATTACTCCTTTCTTTCTCGTCACTCTTTTTCGCGTAGTCAATGCTAACACTCCACAACCACTACTATATATGATCTGATATAAAGGGGATAATGGAGGATCATTATTTGATCTAACCATATGGTTACGTAGGAGGATTTAGCCCGCCCACGGGGCACCGCCCCAGGTATCCCCCCAGCGGTGCCCCACCCGGGGATTCGCCCCGGGCATCGCCGGAGGGGGGTTCCCAGGTGCTTCTATTTGGCAGTTGCCAGCCAAATATCATCTTGCACCCAGGAACCTGGCTCCGGCGATGTGGGCGGTTAGCCGTACCATATAGTAATTTGTAATATTATACCTTATATATTTATAATTATAAGAATACAATACAGAATTAAAGAATAATGATAGAGTATCTGAATTATTTACAGTTACAGAGGCTATATTTATTTCCCTTTCGTACTGTATTGAACCTATCTAGTGGTAATGAAGGTGTTGATTGGTGCGTGTATGCGGTTGGATAATCCGTAAGAAAGTATTTGGAAAAATAGTGATCCTCGAGATCAGCGGTGATACTTCTTCCAAGCCGTATGTCTTAGCACTTAAAAAAGATAGAGAACCACAGCTCTTCGAACTGGCGAAGGAATTACCAATAGGTACAGCTCTTTGTTTTGAAGGAGAACTTGCCCCAGAGCAGAAGAGTAAGAGAGGGGTCGAATACATAGCTAAAGAGATAAAGGTTTACTCAAAACCTCTGGAGCCCTTACCCGTTGATACGATTGGTAAAGTCCCAGCCCTTCTCGACACAAGGATCAAGTACAGGTATCTCCTCCTGAGAAACCCAGCTGAAAAAGCAATCTTCAAGATCAGGGAATCCATGCTTAGAGCTGCTAGAGAGTATTTTGTGAAAAATGGTTTCATGGAAATACAGACACCTAAGATCGTGGCTGCAGGAGCCGAGGGAGGAGCAACACTATTTCCAGTGAAATACTTCGAATATGATGCGTATCTGAGCCAAAGCCCACAACTATATAAACAGATGCTCATGTCAAGTATACCGCGCGTCTACGAGATAACACCCTATTTCAGAGCAGAGAAATTCGATACCCCGAGACACCTTAACGAGTCATGGGGAATAGATGCTGAGATAGGTTTTATCGAGTCAGAAGAAGATGTAATGCACGTCCTCGAGAACTTGATCGCGTATATTGTTGATTATATAAGGAAGAACAATGAGGAAGAACTTGATATTCTAGGCATTGAGCTCAAACCGTTATCAGTACCGTTCAAACGCATAACATTTGAAGAAGCGGTAGAAATTCTTAGGTCTGAGGGCATAGAGGTACCTGAAGGAGAAGATCTGACTGAAGCAGCCGAGAAAAAACTCGGCGAGATCATGGCTTCTAAAGGATACGATATATTCTTCATAACCAGGTTCCCGTGGAGCGCGACAGGGTTCTACTACATGAGGAATGAAGACGGTACAACACGGAAGTTTGACCTAGATTATAAAGGCCTCGAACTATCAAGTGGCGGGCAGAGAGAACACAGATACGATAAACTAGTCGAAGCACTACGAGACAAAGGCCTCAACCCAGAGGGCTTCAAGTTCTATTTGGAGGCGTTCAAGTACGGTATGCCGCCACACGGAGGATTCGGCCTAGGAGTCGAACGGCTACTCGTTAAACTCCTCGGCCTAAACAATGTCAGAGAAGCAATCCTATTCGTTAGAGACAGGAATAGGCTCGTACCCTGAGAACATCCTAGAATAACACGTTTTATCCTTAGACAACATAGTTTCACTCCAAGGGTACAAAAACCAGTGGCCAAGGTGTTCTCGAATGAGGATTATACTCATAGGTCCTCCGGGCGCAGGAAAAGGAACTTATGCCAAGTACTTTAGCAAGAAATACTGTATCCCGCATATCAGCACAGGAGACATATTCAGAGCCGAAATAGCGAACGAGACAGAGCTAGGCAAAAAGATAAAAGAATACGTCGAGAAAGGCCTCCTAGTCCCGGACGAGATAGTTATTGAAGTAGTTAAGAAGAGGCTGAGCCAGCCCGATACACAGAAAGGATTCATACTCGACGGATTCCCGAGAACGATCAAACAGGCAGAAGCACTTGACCAGTTCGCGAAGATCGATGCCGCCGTACACATTTATATCGATATGGAGGAAGCCGTTAGAAGGCTTAGCAATCGTTATGTCTGTCCTAAGTGTGGTAGATCATATAACCTATTGTTCAACCCGCCCAAAAACGACCTTACATGTGATGACTGTGGAACGAAGCTTATCAGGAGAAAAGATGACGAGCCCGAAATAATTAGGAAGAGATACAAGATCTACTATGAGACATTCCAGCCGATCATAGATTACTATAAGAAAAAGAACATACTAATTGAGATCGATAACACGCAGGGAAGCGATAAAGGCATACCATTGCTGGAGAGAATACTGAAGGAGAAAGGCATACTTAGGATAGAGCCCTGCAATCCAGATGTATCTATAATCTAGACGGGAGGATAAAAGCTCCTTTGATACCGCGACTCATCTATATACAAACAAAATTTTATTCAAAAACACATGTGAAAAAAGCGGGGCTTGATTCTTTCTTTAATAAAGATACAGAGCCGATAGAAATACTAAGGTACAAGGTATTTCTTAATGGGATAATACTTCAGGAAACAGGAACTACTAATCTGCACATAGCGGGGGTAAACGACAAGATCATTATAAGCAGGGGGTTCAACGAGTATTGCCATTGGCACAACGGCCCTCTTGATAGGAGAGATAACCCGCTAGAAAGAACCTACTGTATAAAACAACCAGTCAGCGAACTCGGTTTCTGTAGAGAACACCTCCACAGCGATAGAGCCATCTATATCAGATGCTTTGGAACAGCTGGCCTGGAAAGCATGAGAAACTGTATAGTGCTAGACAAGAAATACGGTGAAAAAATAGAATACGTTGTTTATCTCCTCAGCTATGGTCAGGACTCTGTCAAAGTAGGCACTACACGTAGTTTTCGAGTTTATGAGCGTATAGCGGAGCAACCGCATGTCGTAGCAACACTACTTACAAGAACTAAGAGTGCTTATAGGGCGCGAGACATAGAGGTCAGAGCAGGAAAACTACCATGGCTAACGGAGCGGCCGCGGAGAAGCATTAAGAATGTGATCTCAAAGCCTGTACAGCCTGCACTCTACAGGTTGAAAAGCTTCCGGGAGAAAACGCTGCGTGCATTAAATATATCGATAGAACAAGAACCCATCTATTTCCAAGTAGTTCCAGTTGACGATATGAGCTACTATATGAAAGCTAAAGAGACACGGTTACAGGATATGGATGGTAAAGAACTAGAAATACTCGGGTTCTGGGGAGGATACCTGCTGGTCAGTGAGACCAGTACCAATAACTATTACTTAATAAGGTCGAAAGAGCTGCTTCACAAAGACACGGTTAAAATTATTTCCTAGAATTCCTCTTCTTCAGCCTTAGAACTGGGAGGCACCCACTACACAGTTGAAGTTGACGCCAAATACAGTCTAGACATGAAGCATCAGGATTCTTAACCGGTATTTTAAGATCTTTAGGAAGCTCGCCGTATTCGATCTCATAAGCTACTAGTCCATCATTATAGAGCTGCTTCATCCGCTCTACAAAAAATATTATCTCCATTTTATTCTTGGCATAAACCATCGCTATAACATCGTGCGAATTATTCTTCATAATTCCCAAGACCCGATTACACTTGCTCAGAAGCTCCAATAGTTTTTCAGGATTCTCAACACTAAACCTCACATAAGCAGCTACACTACCAGAAAGTTTTATTGATACAAGCGGTTTGATCTCTAGCAATCCTTTATCGATAAGCCTCTGTATCCTATTTCTTATGCTTGTATAACTGAGCCCTGTTAGCTCGGAGAGTTTAACGAGACTTACCCTGCCATCTTTTGATAGTTCTTTTATCAAGATGGCATCCATGCTGTCAACATTGTTGTTCGCCATAAGCGCTAGCACCGTTAAAGAAGTTTCCGATAAACCCCTTATAACTCCATATGTCATTACATCATTTTTTCTTTAAGCTTATATGAAGCCTAGTCCTAGGCTTTCCGCTGCGTGTTCCCGCTACTTCATAGTTTTCCTTTACGGTGAGCCCAAGTCTATGGCTGAGCCTCCTTGCCAGTTTCCGTGCAGCTCCCTGGCTATAGAAATAGATGTCTAGACCATTACGCGTCTCTATTGCCTCTATGTAGTCTCTTCCCAGTCTGGGCTCCTTATAGAATTCGTCCTCGATAACCCTCTTGATCTTATCAAGGTTTACCCCGCGTATCTGGATAAGTGCTTCATACTCTCTACTATCATACATTATGCATCTGGGGCATTTGGTCGGTCTAAAGAATATTGTTAATCTCAGAGGAACCTTGAAGGATGCGCCACCATATTTACCTGATATAATAATATCAATGTCTGTGTGCCATGAGGGGGTTGAGGCGTATCTATAACCATCTATATTGACCTCGTTGACGCCTTCAGCATAACTTATTTTATCACGGATATAGTTGTGCACTATATAATCGATTGCTGATTCGAAACCATCAGTATCGATCCACTTAAATCCTATTTTTAATGAACCACAGACTTTACAAAGGTCAAAATAGAACTTATTCTGCTCTAAACGTACGAGTTCTCCTCTTTTGATCCTGCACTTTAAACACACGGAGCCTATTACAGGGTTATCGGGGGAATCTCTACTTCCACAGTAAACACAGAATCTAGTCAATATGGACACCGATAATATTGGTTGTAATGTACTGGTATATAATCCACGATAGTGTAGTTGTTGTAACAGCCGTTATAAATCCGAGCAGTAACTGCATAGTACTATGCCTTCTTAAAACATATCTTGAGTACATGACTACGAATGCTATGATGAATAGTATTGCAGAGTCGATGTGGAGGCCTAGATAATAAAGTGTCAATGCAGGGCCCACAACACCTATTGTATGGAGGCTAACTTTAGTCCATAAGTTCAATAAGATCGCCACAACACTATTCATGAGATATGCTAGGCTTAGGAACAATGGGTATCGGGGCCAATAGAACGCGAAGAATATGACAGAGAATAAATAGTTCAGTATAACTAGGATGAATGGTTTAAAACGATGTTTTTTCTCGGGATAATCCCATTCAATCCCATGCCTCAAAGCCCACAGTGTCGGTATCAATAAAGGAGCGAGCGCTAGCGTAACAATCATAACTGTGAACACCAAGTAGTCGCCGCCCATACATAGCCATGTCCGTATAGCGACGTACAATCCTATGAACGGTGCTGAGAAAACAAGCGATACTGCAGTAGCAATATTTCTCAGCATCATGTCCCACATCATGACATTGGATATTATGTTCAGAAACTCTAGGTGTTCCCCCGTTTTTGTTCTTTACTTGTAGCCTTTTTCTCAAGTTTCTTTTTTCTCCATAAGTTTCGCCTGTATACTATTAGGGGGTTCTTAGCACCACAGTCTCCGACTACTGGACATAGTCCAAGGCTTTTCATGGTTTGACAACTGTACGGCATGTATTGTTTTCTACTCCCCCTTAACCCAGCTATATGTTCGATCTGATAACGAGCTATCTTCTCGTTGAAATCAGGCACGTTTCTAAAGAGATCTAGGATATCCTCTACATCCATACCGATCCTGGCGAGAAAGGCTGTTATTGTAAAGCGGGCTTGGTGTGACAGGTTTTCCCCGGAGCGTAAGGCCTCGACGAGTTTTGACATACAGGGTGGAAATAGTTCGAAATCAATTATTCCCATAGCTTCTCCTTTTCCAGCTTGTTCTCTAGAGACTTGTATTCTATACCAGTTGATCTTGTTCAGTATTTCTTTCGCTTTTTCGAGAATCGGTTTCAGTTCTTCCGGATCCACGTTAAGCTTGCTTATTTGTTTCTGTATGTATATGGTTATCGCTTCTTCAAGTATTCTTGGAAAGACTTCCTTGTCTAGATAAACGTAGCCTTTATGTACTATCTGGTTCACGATCCTATACTTTGGTTCTCCGGAGAGCCTTGCAGAGAATTTTAAATAGTCTTTGAAATATACGGCGAATGGTTTTGATATAAATGCTAATGTTCCACGTATTATTTTTACAGGTATTCTCGGGGGATTCCTTGCTTCGATAATGTTTATTCCGAGCCTTCTAGCGATCGCTATAAGGGTTGGAATGTTCTCGTGTCTGAGCCTCTCATACGCATGCTTAGAGTAAGCAACAGCTACGCGGTTGATGAGCCTTCTATCGCCTAGTGCTTTTACAATGGATATCAGTACGTAGTATGCGACAATCTCCTCCTCCGCGCTGAGCTTGCCTTTACCTATATCACGTCCTCTGATTATCCTTTCAAGCAGAGATAATGCTCTCCTACCGATCACGTTCTCTGGATCGGCGAGAGTGGTGAAAGATGCTCCTGGCCAGCGATAATCTATTATAGAGTCAACATCGGCGATGAAAGGGTAGTAGCTGTAATCTATTATCACGGCCATTAGTGATTACCCTTCTAGAACCCATGGTTTTGCTCAGAGGGGACGGATACCGCTCATCGCGTACGCTCGCCCGATGGCGTACACATCACTGCGTCTAATCATTATCTTTTGGTCACAGAGATAAAGGTTTATGGTGCGAGCGGCGATCAGCGCTTTGGCCCCACATCACAGTTCAGGATACCTCCCTTAGTGGGAGGTCCCCACTCATCATTTCCGCCAAACAATAGTAATCCGGTTTTCCCTTAAATTATTCTTTTATATCAAACACTATTTCCTCCCTACCTCCAACAAGAGTGCCCGGCTTAACTCGGAACCACAGTCCACGCCCGTTAGGCAGTATTTCGTAGGGTACACCTACTTCCACCTTAACTACTCTGGCGTTTACGGGTAGGAACCAATAGACTATGTATTCATACTCAGCTCTTTCTTCCTCGTAGATGTTCACGTATTTGTTTATTCCTTTACGTAGTTTACCGGCAAACTCGATGTTGAACACAATGTAGGCGTATCGTCCTCTCTCCTTAACGCCAATATTAACATCCACTACTCTTGGATAGACCCTCTCATCATTTATGTAAACTTCTTCTTGATCAAGAAAGTACTGCATGTTTTCTCCAAGCATTTTCAGCTCTTTGGATAGGGCAACTGGTCTCCTTAAAAGTCCTGCATAGTATTTATCCGGATCATAGTACTCGAATATGACTTCCTGGTCCACAAGTCCGTTTTCATGCATGAAGAACAAACCATATGCGTAGACGGGGCGGGGCTCCATATGATCACCGTAGCGCCGAGGCGTTAGGCCATTAGGGCTTTACTGCTTGTTCTTCTCCTCGTACTCCTTCTTTAGCTTCTCATATATTTCACGTCCCTTATCGGTTAGTTTAATGATATTGTATTTTCCCGCCCTTATGATCTCGACATATCCTTCTTCCATCATTCTCTTAACTCTACGCGATATTGTTGATTTAGGCCTCCCGGTCAGCGTGACTAGTCTGCTCTGCTTTATTCCTTTATCACCAGCATCCCCCACGAGGAGAATTATGTGTCTAACCGTGTCGTCGCTAAGTATATCGCCTGAGGGCATTGTTTCAACCTCTATTTTCCCGCCACCCCTACGCATATATAGAGCTACTACAGCTATTGCCAGCGCGATTATGATTAAGCCTATTATAATGCCCCATGGGCTTATTCCGGTATAACCTGCTGCAGTAGTTGTCTCGGCTTGTGTTGGAGATGTTGTTGGAGAGATGCTTGGATTCATGGGTGTCGTAGTTATCGTATGTGTTGGAGAGACTATTTGTTGAGATACAAGCGTTACTACGTACATCAATGGCTGGCTGAGCCTAATTATTATGCAGTTTGTACCGTTTTCTATTGAGTCAGGTTTTGGCGCTACGTAGACACTGTATTTTCCAAATATCGTTATTGTGCCAGTTAGAGAAGGATAGGTGAAGTTTTCGAGATTAATGGTTACAGCATACACGCCGATAGATACTTCATCGCTTATTCCTGAAACAACGTATTCTATTGTAATGGACGAAGCATTATATGCTAGTATAGTTAGTGTTGAACTACCTTTATTGAAACTGTAGAAAAGCTCGTTGTTGGCATTATTCTTTACATTAACGATCGTTATGTTTTTGCCTGGTATAACAGGAACTGTTATATTTGCCATCTGAGAACCTGTTAAAGGCGGGTTTAAATACACTGTTTCAACGACATATGATACATCCGTTACAGGATCTATATTCATTGTAAAGCTGACACGAGATATACTGACGGAGGCACTGGCAGCTAAGGATACGAGCAGCAATGATGCAATCATCAGTGTAAGCGCTATTATTGCTTGTCTTTGCATCCTCATCACTGAATCCTACTCGGTTTACATAAAGTTTTGATCCCTTACGTGCATATTTAAGTATAATTGAATGGTAGATATCTTTCTATGACTCTGTTAGTTATTCCGAGAAACTGTTCTATAATGGAAAAATTTTGTATAGTTAAAAATTATCTTCCTCGATGATGCTGCATGAGCACATGCATAACCATAGTTGTTCTAAACATTTTCACAAGATCAACATGAGAGCCTGTAGCCTTGTTAATTTCATGACTAATTGTCGTTAGGACAAGGTCTAACAACTTAATGCCTGTTGCACCCGTCACATTGTTTAGCCTGTACGTTATGTTCTTGACATGCTCGTAGAGCTTAGCCGGGTTCATTAAATTATTCTGTTCACGCCATTTCATAACTGCCCTAGCTGTTCCGGGGTACCCGCTGGCCATTATCACTACGCTAGTAGCTATTTTGGCTATCGTATCTAGTGAGGCATGATTTATCTTTTCAGCCACTATCCTCGCTTCCCTATGAATAGCTATTCTGATCTCTGCTATCCTTCTCTCTTTTATCATAGCGATGATACGCTCCCTAACTACGGGAGGCAGGTGGCTGATGACCTTCTTTATAACTACGGGATTTATCTCCATTCTACGTATTAGTGTTAGAAGATCCACAGGATGCTGGAAACCTAGTTTCTGCGCAACAGACGACACTATTATTAGTCCGTATGACTTGACAAGCGTGTTATACGCTTTTATCGACTCCGCCAGTGCTGCTTTGATAAAACCATTCTTTAGAAGTTTTAACGCGGTCTCAGCCTGTCCATTCGCGATTATAGCATTAATCCTTAGTTCTGGCGGGAGAACTATACTGTTGTTTTCAGCAATCTTAGCTGCTTTACCTACTATGTTTTTGAACTCGTCTATTAGTTTTAATACTGCCATAACAGTCTTGTTTGTAACGGTTCTGTTCTCACCTAGATTACTGTTGATCGTCTTCTGTAAAACAATATACGCTGTTGCAGGAGATAGACCAAATACTAGTGAAGCCCTTATCGCAAGGTGTTTCGCTAGGGTCTGATTTGTTGATGCAATGCGTTCTGCTTCGCTGAGGAGAGCGTTTCCTCTCTCAATGATAGCTTTTGCTAGGGTTACATTGTAGCCTAAAGCCCAGTTTAGGACCGGCATGCTCTCGTTTCGGACGAGATACGCTATTTGTAGTGCTTTATCATATGTTATATTTTCAGACAATAGTTTATCAATACCATTACCTGTCGTGCTTGACGGGGTGTTAGTAGTGCTAGAGGCGCTGGTTAATGGTGCAAGCGCCGCTGTAAATAGTGACAACGCTATCACTGCAACGACCAATAACCCGATCGCCTTAACCATGCCCTTCATGCCTGGTCACCAGTGAGCTTCTTTATGTACCTGTTTATAAAAGGGATATTACGGAACAATACATGGCTACAGCTCCGTAACCGTGTGGAACGGTGAAACTATTGAATGATAAAACATATAATTGGAGGTACAACTGGCTTATCAGCTGCCCACATGTAGTACTAATCAATGCGGAAAAATGGAGACAACACGATATCTACATAGGAATCCCCCTACTTAACTCAAGAACAATCATAATGGAAGACGAAGAAAAAACAACCTTACTGAACACGCCCTATACACCTTCAGGATACACTTTTCTACACATGGATCACTGCGTCGAATCATTTCTAACACCTCCTTCAACCGAAAACCTATATAATATGATAGAGGCAAGCAATCCAGTCATGTTGACAGCATACTATGGTGGATACAATGTCTTCATAGACTCCGAGAACCCCGAGATCATAGTGTCCGAGATCGTGGCCGACAATATATTTGTCCATCTATACAAGAAGCCCCTATCCTTGTTCAAGATGATCAATACCGAGCTCGACAATCTCGTCATACTCGGCGTCGCGCTGAGAAAGGGTAATCTCAGAGAATATTGGGGTGTAGAAGCAATAGGTATACGGGACAGACTATCGGGTGAAATACTGGTTTTCAGCGAAAAACCATTGCCTGGAAAACAATTCTTCAAAATAGACAATACAGGTTTTAGACAAGTTGTAAAAGCGAACTTTATCGGCTGCAAAACACAAGAATAGGTAATTAGTAGCCGATGATGAATCTCACAGCCATAACGGACTAGGTGACAGAGGAGGTTTCGTCTGAGGAATAAAAGACACAATGATACATTCTATATCCGTATAAAGCATAACTATATCGAGGGAAGGTGCATAGCTATGCCCATAACAGTTAAGGAAATGAGAATAATTGAAACAAATACCGTGGCCCTCGGCATACCATTGATAAGGCTAATGGAAGCAGCCGGAAAAAGCGTTGCCGAAGCTATCATTTCCAAGCTTAAACCAAGCGAGGCTAAGAGAATAGTTGTACTCATGGGAAGGGGCGGTAACGGCGGAGACGGTATCGTAGCTGCCCGGTACCTAGATTCCTTCGGCTATAACGTAGAGGTACTACCTGCATATAGAGAGGAACTTATAGGTCATCCAGACACGCTTGAAAACTTCAGAATACTCAAGAAACTAAGCACCATCAAGATCCATAAGCCCGGCAAACTAGATGTTCTAGAGAATGCGGATGTAATTATTGACGGCCTTCTAGGTACAGGTGTAAGGGGAGAATTAAGAGACCCTATAAGATCACTGGTTGAAAAAGCAAATTCTGTTAACGCTCAGCTAAAAGTAGCGATTGATACACCTACAGGCTTAGACCCTGATACAGGGGAGATCCATGGAGTAGCGTTCAAGGCTGATGTAACAGTAACTTTCCACGATATTAAGCCGGGCCTGGAGAAACGGAGAGATATAGCTGGAGAAATCATTGTGGCAGATATAGGTGTACCAAGAGATGCTGTCAAGTACGTTGGCCCCGGGGACCTGATCTATAATGTTCCTAAGAGACCCAGAGAAGCCCATAAGGGAAGTAGCGGGAGAATACTCATTATAGGAGGCAGTAACCGCTACACAGGAGCCCCCGCACTAGCTGGTCTCGCCGCACTCGCGACGGGCGCTGATCTCGCATTTATAGTCTGCCCAGAATCAATAAGACATATTATTGCAGGATATAGCCCCGAGCTCATAACGGTACCCTACCCCGATAAATATCTTAACCTCGAAGTCCTCGACCACGTATTCAGAGCCATAGAGGAGTATAGACCACATGTCATAGTAGTCGGGCCTGGGCTGGGGAGAAGGCCGGAGACACTAGAAGCTGTTAGGAGGCTTCTTGATAGGCTAATAGAAGCAGATAAGAAAATAGTAATTGATGCTGATGCACTTAAGGCTATAGAGTATGGACGTATAAAATTCCATGGAAATGCTATCCTAACACCTCATAGAGGCGAGTTCAAAGCCTTAACAGGCGAGACGGTGGGAGAGGGAGAAAAAGGAGTTTCTATCGTTGCTGAAGCAGCGAGAAACCTCGAAGCAACAATACTGTTGAAGGCTCCAATCGACATCATAAGTGATGGAGAACGAGTAAAATACAATAGGACAGGCAATCCATACATGGCTGTCGGTGGCACGGGAGATGTACTAACAGGGATAACAGCTAGTCTCTACGCATTAACAAATGATCCATTTACATCAGCGATTCTCGCCGCATACATTAACGGCTTAGCTGGGGACTACCTACTAAGGATTGGAGAAAGGGTATCACCGATCAATATAATTAATGTAATAGACAAGATAATGAAAGATCCTCTTAGCATCCATCTTAAAACATATACCGAGCAAGGTAAATAAGGACTTAAAAAGAAATGATTTGACCGAGTGATTAGGAAATGTCCGAGAAGATCGATAAGAAGGAAAAGAAAAACAAAGATGAACAATATGATGATGACCTTGAGGTAGAATTCCTTATAGATGAGTACTACTCTAACTGTAGGATGTGCCCCTTTAGGGGCTTCTGCGGCACATGACCATGAGTTATAATGGTGTAAAAAGTGTCGTCGAGATACCTTGTTGTTAGAAGAGGCGAGAAAATCAGAGTTCAGTGCCAGAGAAGTGGGAGATGCTGTACTTCCGGGCCCAACGTAGGTTTAACGGCTTTCGATGTATGCCGTATAGCGAAGTACTTAGGTGTCGATTGGAGAGAGCTACGCGGAAAATACATTATAGCCATAGTTGCTGATGTCTTTGCAGTACCAGCGCTCAGAGGTGTCGGAACTGGTCGTTGCGCCTTCCTTAAGTATGAAGACCGCGTCCCTGTCTGTACAATTTATCCTGTAAGACCACTCCGATGCCGTTTGTACCCGTTTTTACCAGCATCTCCAAGTGTTAGAGACAAGGTTTACGTAGACACGTATTGTCCCGGTGTTGGAAAAGGCGAAGAAATAGAGCCTCCCTGGAAACTACTAGACATATACTATGATGAGCAACGCAGACATTATGAAAGATTATTCGAGCTGGTATTCAAAGAAGGCTATGAGCCCCTGGAAGCACTGGAAAAACTCATTGATGAAGTATGTGAACAATATAGTACATCGATAGAAGAAACTAATGCATCCAACCAAGGAGATAAGGACAAGCAATGATTATTCAAGTCTAGAAACATAATGATATATTTGAAGCCTAATCAAATAGTGAAAGGTGTTTTTACATTGAAATGCAAAGACATGCTGGAAACAGTCTCCTTGTGGCTAAAAACGGGCAGAACAGATGCAGAGAACCTTATCGATTTTCCATGGGAAGTAGAAAGTAAAGAAGGAGTTATTAAGGCTCTCCATCCCAAATACCCCATAGAGATCAATATACTCTGTGATGACGATATAGGTGTCCTGCGGCTACAGGTAATCCTTCCTGTTGAGACCATCGGGCTTGATTCTGAGAAGAGGATATTGATTTATCGAAAACTACTGAAAATGAATGCTCTGCCTCTGACTAAAACTATGCTTATAGGTGATGACGACTACATATCAATAGCTTCTGATCTAAGTATAAAGAGCCTTAGTAAGACAGAGTTTAATGACGCTCTCGCCCTATTGTTGGCTACGTTGAACTCGCTCGCTAAAACACTTGATCTATCCGATGTATTATCCGAAGCAATGGCTGAAGGGCTCATCAAACTAGTACGTAAACATATTAGTGAAGGATATGGTAAAGATAGACTACTCGATTACTTGGTCAAAGTAGTTGGTCTGACACGTAGCGAGGCTGAAACATTGTTAAGAGAAGTCCTTGGACCAGAGGATCAGCAGATCTATATTTAGTGCTGGAAACGTTTTATTCTCTCAATTATTTTTCTCGTCCTATTTACAAAATATCTTACTCTATCCCCATCGATTGGATTGTGGATCTTGCTTTCTTTCTTAAAATATGTTCCCACGATCACTCCGTCGGCGATTGAGACATATGACCCTATATTGTAGGGGTTAACCCCGCTCCCTATAATTACCTGTATTTTACCCGCATATTTTTTGGCCAGGTATACTTTCAACGGGTCAGTCTTCTTACCTGTGGCTTTTCCAGTAATTATTATAGCGTCGGGATGACCGCGTGAAATAGCATTCTCTAGTACATCGATGTAAGATAGTATTGGCTTACCGTGCTTCACGTTTATATCGGCGTAAATCTTTACTTTAGCTGAGACTTTGGCCCTAAGTCTTTGGAGGCTTGCGGCAATTGGTAACAGTAGGCCCTCAGGAGCCCATACAGGCTCTATATAGGCGTTTACCCGGATAAAATCAGTGTGGCACTCAGTGGCGATCCGTAGCGCATCCAAGCCGGCGTTTCTTAGTACATTAACCCCGATCTCTATCCCAGGATATCTGTCCCGGAGAAAACAAACTATATCTTTCATAGCGTTAATTGTCTCTATGGACGGCCTTATATGGAATGGTGAATCACCATAGTTTTCAACAATGAATCCATCAACACCACCCCCTACTAGTTTTTCAGCATCAGCCATGGCACGCTCTAGTATTTGTTCCCTATTTCCCCGGTAACGGGGTGAGCCCGGCAGGGGAAGTAAGTGTATCATTCCATAGATTTTGAACATTAGCTGAAACCTCTGTTTCGCAGGTTTCAATATTATTTATTCCGGGTATCATATATTACTTAACTAAAAATTATCTGGTACAAAAAATAATGTATAGTATGGTGTAATAGATTGATGAATAAGCAGTTGTTTATTTTGGCGGTATTTATCATTGTTTTCGCATTAATGATTCCAAGAGTCTATGCGATACCTGAGAGAAACACTGAGTATATTCCCGGCTCTATAGGAGTGTCTGACCTCTCTACTTTTATTAAGAGTTTAGAACAGCTGAAAAACTTGAATGATCCTGCTGTGAACATGTATATCCAAGAGATAGAGTCAAGCATTAATAATGGAGATTACACGAACGCAGATAAATTATTAGCCGAGCTTCAATCCTATTTGAAAGAGAAATATGGAAACCTGTCAGAACTAGATCCTGGGCTCGCAAAAAACATAGCGTTTATAGAATCCGTCAAGGAAGTCAATGAGCGGGGAGCAATTGTAGATGTCTCAAAATACCTGAATAACCTTGCCAGCATCATAAAGGATCCTAATGAGCTTAAACAATTACTTGATATAGCGAAGAAACTCCGGAGCGGCATACCATTATCGGAGTCCGAAAAAACTCTCCTCGGCAAAATGCTTGAATCATTTAATATCAAGGAGGCTGAACCCGGGAAAATACCGTTGAACGAACTGAATAGTCTCCTAAACATGACTAATCCGGAAAACTTAGCTATACCTAAGATATCGGTACCTTCAGCAATGAATATATCTCTTCCATCCTCGAATCCATCGATGCCCGGCCTCGTATCGCTGGGTTCGCCAGGCCCGCTTCTTCTGCCTGCTATACCAGCAGAATATTTGGCACTGATACTGATACCTGTTATAATAATATCTATTATCTACTTTACGAAGAAGCAATACTCATCATTGTACTTATCTATTAAGAAGAAATTAGCACGGACGATCGCAACGACAATGTCCCGGATTAAACATGTAGATGACCCAGTGGCGAGGCTATACCGGCTGTGGCTGAGTCTTTCACGCACATTGGGATATCCTCGCTACTCATGGGAGACGCCTAGAGAGCATCTAGAAAAAATAAGAGATGAAATTCTAAGGAAACGCGGCACTATAGTGGTAAAGCTATACGAGATGAAATTCTACGGGTTCAAAGAGCTTAGGAGGGAAGATATAGAAAAAGCCATGAAAGAACTAGGGGCTGAATAACATGAGGATGAAACTAGTGATAGTTATTCTAGCAGTAATAGGGATAATAGCATGCTTCTATGTACCAGCGAAAATAATAGAGGTTGCAACATCGTTCTATATGAACACTGCAAGTCCATATTCTATAGGATGGATGGGTACTAGCATACTATATAACAAGCTTCAAGAAGATAACTTTACAGTCTATGTAGCTGAGGACAGACATCAGCTCCTTCAAGCCTTGAATAAAGGAGGCACTATTCTCATAATCGCCCCCGATCACCCTATCCCCTACGACTTAGCAGACACAATTTTTAATTCATGGATAAATGGTAAAGCAAACATAATAGTTTTCGATGAGAACACTACTTCAGACCCTCTATTACGTAAATACGGTATATACATTGATGGAAGAGCACTCCTCTATCCAGGCTTATCACAGACTCAGGGCTTCCCTCCGGCTGAAATTATAGAGGTGAACGGATCTAGAGTACTAGCTAGGCTTAACTGGGCCAGTTTTCTTATACCGAAAAATGTTACCAGCATAGTTTCAAAATACGCTTTTATCAGGAACGCCCGGATAATAGGTAAAGCTCTAGGAATAATTGATCTAAATGATAACGGTAAAATTGATCCTAACGAGGGCGCCATGAGCACATATCCAGTGGGAGCAATTATTACGGGCAGCTCTGGTAGAACCCTGTTCGTATTCACCGATAGCTATCCGGTTCTTAATGCTGCTTTCCAAATGAACTATAGTCTTACTCGTGTAATGCTACAATATATAGAGAAGATATCAAATACTACAAGTTCGAAAACAATAATCATTCCTAACTTTCTGTATAACAGGGATTATTATAGGCTCAAAGTACCATTTCACCCTGCATTACTTCTCGTATATGCGGCTAAGTACACATCAATCGCTGATAATTATTTCGAGCATATTTTAGCAACATCAATATATGTTAAAACAGGAATCGCTATGCTTATTCTATTATTAGCGGTTCTCGTGTTCATCAAGATATTCGGCGGTATAAAAAGAGAAGATCTAGAGCCTACTCCTCGTAGAGAACTAGTCTCTATGATAGAGATAATGGGGCCCTCGACTGAGGCTATGAAAGGGCGTGAGAAAGATATTGTTGTAAGTATATGGAAGTTTATTAATGATGTATACTACACATTGTTTGATATCCATTTAGATGATATAGTGAAAGATCCGGCTATAATCCCTGATATTGCTAGAAGACTGGGAATCGATGAAGAGAAGTTTAAAATGTATTTGTATAAAATGTACAGGATATATATGAAAGCCCTAGGTAAAACTAAATTCCCAATAATATTAAACTGGAGATCAACTCTCAAGAGGTTTATTAATATGGGCGAAATGCTTCTAGAGCCTACTGGTTATACGCTTATTAGGAGGAAAGGTTACCGTGACGTCGCATATCTCATTAAATAATATTGATCCCGGCTTCGCCCGCCAAGTATCAGAACAGATACTTGGCGAAGCGGGAAAGGTAATCGTCGGTAAGAAAGATGTACTGAGATACATCCTCATATCAATGTATGTAGGAGGACACATACTCCTAGAAGGCGTACCCGGCGTCGCAAAGACCTTAATAGCGAAAACTATTGCAAGAACAGTCAATTTGTCGTATTCAAGAATACAGGCAACACCTGACCTCCTGCCGAGCGATATTATTGGAACTCTTGTATACGATCCACGTACTAATGACTTCAAGCCACGTAAAGGCCCGATCTTCGCTAATATAGTCTTATTCGACGAGATAAACCGTGCAAGCCCCAGAACACAGTCCGCATTGCTCGAAGCAATGCAAGAAAAGCAAGTCACTATAGAAGGTATAACATATAAGTTGCCGGAGCCTTTCATAGTGATCGCTACAATGAACCCTATCGAAATGGAAGGTACATTCCCGTTACCCGAGGCGCAACTTGACAGGTTTCTATTAAAAGTCATAGTCGATTATCCATCTAGAGAGGAGAGCAGAGAGATCCTTAAAAGAATACACTTGATCGAAGAATTTGGCGTAAAATCCGTGGCTTCGGGCGCAGACATACAGAGGATTAAGGGTATGATTAAACAGGTCAAAATAAGTGATGATCTCATAACCTATATTATAGATCTCGTTGAAGCTACACGTGAACACCCACATGTAAGGCTCGGTGGCTCTCCAAGAGCTATGATCAGCTTATTGTTAACTAGCAAAGCCAATGCTTTAATAGAAGGAAGAGACTATGTCATACCTGACGATATCAAGTTTGTTGCAAAACCTGTTCTACGGCATAGGATAATATTGAAGCCTGAGGCAGAATTCGAAGGTATAACACCTGACCAGGTAATAGATAATATATTACAGAAAGTCCCAGTCCCAACGCCAGGTGTATGACCAAATTGGAGGAAACAGGGGTTAAAGCTACTTCGAGGTTTTTAGGATTAATATTCATAATGGGTCTACTCGTATCCCTAGAGCTGATATTCCATAAGAGGATTTCTGATTTCACCATCTATACTATCGCAGGAATAATAGGTTACGTGATGGCTATGAGAATAATTTTAGAGCTAAGCCTTAGGCAGGCATACCTTATAAGAGCGAAAAGAGTCTTCCTTGACCCATTAATTGAGAACACCAATGTGAAAACGAAGCTTATAGTTAGAAACGATGGCCCTATACCGATATTCTATGTCACGGTAAACGATCTTTATCCGGAGCTGTTCAGGAAAGTATCAGGACATAGCAAAGCCACGTGTATGCTAATACCTAAAAGCGGTGTAGAGCTGAACTATACGATAAGACCTGTTTTAGGTAAACACAGGTATGGCGGTGTAGAGCTAGTAATAAGAGACCCAGCCGGTCTCTTTAACTATAAGCTTGTTCTAAAGACAGAACAGGATATTGTTCGCGTCAAACCGAAGCCTCTACCCATACCGAAAAGTATCGCCTACCCAATAGCATCGAGGAGCCTCGGCCTTGGACGTTCGAGAATAAGAGGTATAGGCCAAGAATTCATGACGCTAAGAGAATATGTGCCAGGAGATGATTACAGGTTTATAGATTGGAAGAGCTATGCTAGACTACGCAAGTTATATGTTAAAGAATTTGAGAAAGAAGCTTCACTCAGCCTTGTAGTTATAATAGATGCTTCAAGAGAGATGATGAAAGGAATTATGGGTACTACAGCGATAGAATACGTGGCCAGAGCTACAGCCGGAATAGCTAAGAATGTTCTCCACAGAGGCGACTGGATAAGCGTGGCTATTAGAAGCGAAGAATATTTTTCCTCAGGTTATGGGAGAGGAAGACATCACTTGTATAGAATATTGAGCGTCATATCCAGTATTGGATGGAGCAACAATAAGCCGCGGATCAGTCTGAGTAATGTAGTCTTTAACGAGATAAGAAAGATACCTAGGAGAACTAAAACAATATTCATACTATTCACGATCCTTGAAAACCAGAAACAAGCTGAGGAAATAATATCAATAGCAAATACACTACGACAACAACGCCACATATTCATGGTTATTCAGCCTGTGCCTGAACTATTTGAGATCAAAAAGTTCAAAGGAGCAGAGGCAGGACTATATCTAGCATTAATGCGTGAACGTATCATGCGTTCCAAAAAGCTGAGTGAACACCTTATTAGGAATGGTATTAGAACAGTTAATGTCGGTCCAGACGACCTACTTCCTATGACTCTTAAACTGATAGACAGTTTACGTACAGGTGTTATCTAATGCTAAGTCGACCAATGATATCGTCTGATAAACTCTATGTTTTGAGAGTAGTGATAATATATACAGTTATAAACCTGTATCCCCTTTACTCAATCATATCGTCAGAAATGAACATATCTGACACTTATATAAGACTGGCATTAATTGCTTCATCGATTATATGGTTCTTTGGTGTTATTAAGGCCAACCCAGTACCCTTGATAATATATTATGTGTTCAATGGATTAGTACTCAACATCCTAATGCCTGTAGAGAGACCATATGTTATGATGACCCTGATCTATAGTCTGCTCGCAATACACACTGATTTCATAGTGAGGTATGTCGCCGGCCTTGGAACGAGAAAACACCATATCAGGATATCCTACCTCATATTAACACTTGTATTATTCGTTGTTTTAGCAGGAATGTTTATACTATCAAGCATTGGCATATCCATGATGCTCAATAGCTATATTGAATCGATAGTCTCATATTCTGTTAACATCTTTAAGGTGTTTTTCCAGGAAATAATAATGACACGAATAGGATCCATAATTCTCTTCTTCATAATAATGGGCCTGCTCTATATTCTCCTAAACGACTACATAGGATCCCTAATATCTGATCTTATACTTCTTAATCCCGAATTTGTAGAGGAACGTGTAAAGAATATCATATCATATGAAGCTAGTCAATTATTAGCTGGCAAGGATCCCATTGTAAACCTCTATAAACGCTCATCGCTTTTCATTATAGGTCTTTTAATTTTCGTTGGGCTTGCACCACTTTATAACATATATATTGAATTCTTCAATAACGAATGGTATGGATATGCGATAAGTTTTGCTGTCTGGTCTGTATTATCTTGGGGAATATATAGGGCTTTCACAAACTATGTAGAGGGTGCTCTCGTACGTTTAAAACTGAAAGATCCAGTTGAAGAAGCAAGGAGACTTGCTAGCGGAAGAGCAGGATTGATCATATCATTAGTATTACTGATAGGTTACATAGCACTAGTCATATACATTCATAGTAATCCTGTCATAATGTTTGAAAGAGCGATTATGAGTCCTATTACACAGCACTTACCGCCCGCGAATACGTTACCACTAACATATATGAATAAGGTTTATTATTATACAAATTTATTTTCAAACACCTTAGTTAAATATACGTATAGTTATGTAGAACAAGTAGGGCAGATATATTTGAAGCTGATGTACTTGATAAAGTACTTGATAAACATCTTCTGGGGATAAAACATGGTCAGAGCACGTGACGTCGTAACCCCTATCATAGGATTCATACTTGTAGGTTTCAGTATCTACGTATTTCTATCAGCATTAAGGCTAATGATTATACGTGATGTCCCAAGCAGCTTATTGGCTACATTGATAGGCTTCGTTTCTCTGAGCGGAGGCATAACGATGATACGTACATGGAGTCTGACTAGATATCTCGAGGAAAAGAAAGAGGAGAAATAGTCAGCCAGGGGTTCACTACGCACATCACACCCCTATGGTAGGGGTGCTCGCCAGCGGCAGGGCCTCTTCATACCAGTGTAAAATATTAGTGCGGGAACTCTAATTTTTAACTCACATAATACCAGTTTAAAGTTAGGTGGAGTACTATGGTTAGCGGCGAGCTACTGCAGTTCATGTCTCGAAGCATTAGCGGCGACATGATATATACTTCGGCAACCCCTAATACTCAGTTAGGCGGTTTTCACCCATCCAGAGAAACCATTCCCTTAAGCCTTGTTCATCCTAAAAATGCTGAGCTAGAATATGCATTGCTCGAAATAGGAGTCATCGTCCCACGTCCTGATGTCCACTGGAGAGTAAAGGTTAATGGAATATCCGTTACAAAAGAGTTCAAACCACATGTGATCGCTGAGCTCAAAACAGGATTATTCGCTAAACTAGTCTATGACATAACAAGCATACTTAAAACTCCTGAAGGCTTAAGGAGAAGGAGGGTTAATGTAACCTTCAAGCAAGACGGCGGCGAACACATAACCATTGATCACTTAGGCGTGCTAGCCCTGTACAAAAGCGATGAAGCATATACTGATCTACTATATCTTAGCGGTGCCTTAGGACTCGAGCCAGGAGAAGAATATGTTTCTGAGCTAAAATACCCTGGTTCTTCAGGAATATTTAGGAGCACGATCTTTCTACCGAGCAAGTATGCTAAAGGCACTGTAATAATTAATGATAAAGTATCAATACCAGTCGAGGGCTTCCAAGGATACGACGAAATAGTCTCTGAGCTAAAAGAATTACCTGATAAAAGCACTATCCGCATAATTCACGAAGAAACACAAACTCAATACTTTCCAAAAGAAATGAGAGTTTCGAATATCCTCATATACAATACAAGGTATAAGCTGACAAAAATCGATGTCATCGACGTATCTTACGAGAAAAAAGGCGAAGAAGAAATAGATTTCATTGTTAAACTAGCCAATAGTGGTGAAACAAAGCCAGATATGAACATGGTCGTGATAATGTATTTAGGAAACGTTGCAGCTAGAAAGATATTTCACCCAATAGAACCTGGCCAGGAGCGCGAACTCAAGATATCGACGAAACTACCTAAAGGAGAATATGATGTTGTAGTACGTACAATATGGAGAAAACTATCTAAGACATGGTTTGAAGATAGAAAGATCAAAGTTAAAGTCTGAGAACATTCCTCAGACATAAACAATCTCTATACCATTTATGCTTGCAAACTTCTCTATAATACTACGGTGTTCCCTTCTCGTACCCTTCTTTTCGACAACGATCGCTTCTGGCTTTGGAACGGTTTTGTTAATCATCATTTTCAGTGTTTTAGATGAAAGATAAGGTAAAGCATACTTAGCCATGATATGCCCGTAAGTATATTTTTGCTGAAGAGCTAGTTTGGTGTGTTTCCTAGGATAATGTCCCCCACCAATTCCTATCACGACACGTGTTTTCAATGGACCTTTCTCCACTAGTTCTACAACTGCCAAACCTACGACTTCATGGTTTTGCGGCTGTTTCCATTCCTCGATCGAGCTACCAATCTCGACAAAGCAAAGGGGTTTCGAAACTTCTGTTGGGCCGTGATGTGTTGCTTCATAGCTGACCTCGTATTCCTCGCATCTGGATCTTTCTTCACAATAGTGTTTAAGCGATACAAGCAATCTATGTGATGCCATCGAGAACGCTGGAGCAAGGCTTTCGGGCTTACCGCCATACGGTGCTTCGGGTCCATAGTTTCCCGTATGATGTGTAGTGTAGCTTTTAACTCGTTTAGCGCTAGAATGCCTTGACAAAACAATGTATCCATCCACAAACCCGATCCTTTGATCTAGGAAGTCGAAGTTAATTGTATCCTCTTTGAATCCTGCTAGTACAAATGCTTTGTATTCGAAGCATTCAACAGCACCCATCACGGTCTCTCCACATCTATCTAGATGATAGTATGCTCTAATCCAGTCTGCAATGCCTTTTCCCGCTGGATCATTTACGCTATACACTAAGGCATACATTTTCCGGATTCACCACAACAAACATGTATTATCTCTCGATGAAACTATAGAATAGGTAATCGGATTATTTAGTGATATGTTGAAATCAAGGCTTCCGAGATGATAGCATGCCGAGTATCAATAAGAGTGTGTGGCGGAGGCGTAAGCTCGAGTTCTGGGACAGGCTATGGGAGGATCTCGAAATAGGGTATCTAGACGAGGATCTTCTACCAGTGCTTATCTATTTCTACACTGATAAGGAAATCCACACGTTAAGTAGCTGTAGTGGTAGAATAATACTGGCAGACTCTACATTTCCATGGAGCCGTGAAGAATCAAGTGTTGTATATAAGAAACATTCGCCTATCGATGTAAGCGAGATATTAGGGATAATAAAGAAACCCTCCGTCAGACGCTTATGGCTGAATGTTACGGGGCCAATAATACATGTCTCAACAACCAACATAGATACGGCAGATAAAATACTCGCAATTGCCAGGAATGCTGGTATGAAGCATAGCGGTATATTGTCGATATCGGAGAACAAAGGAATTATACTAGAACTAACAACTGGTGTTAAACTCACGCATCTATTACGAAGCAGAGACGAACTAGTAACCGATATAGCCAAGCTAGACAAACTGGTTGAGATCGCTAATCAAGTGCTTTATGAGGGCAAAAGAATTCTCTGCAGATTGTTTGTTGATCTCAGAGAAAACATGCCTTTTACACCCGATGAAACGATCATAGATGATCTCCGACGCCGTGGTCTCACTCCGGAAAATCTATCTCCTCCAAGTTATTGTCGAGAACTCTTGTGATTAGATCATCGATTCTTTCAAGCTCGTTTCTCAACAATGATAGTTCTTTATCAGTTATAGAGATCGATGGATGGTCGGGACGTAATTTACATTCTCCAACACTAATATTTAGTTGGCTAAAACCCATTTTTCTCCCAATTTCAATTATCTCTAGCTTATCCATGAAAGCTACAGGCCTGTATATTGGTAGAGGCGATAGCATGGTTAGAGCAGACATATTGTTCAGAGTCTGTGAAGCTACTTGTCCCACCGCTTCACCTGTAACTATTCCATGACACCCGATTCTTCCGGCTAGTTTTGAAGCGTAACGATGCATTATTGCTTTGCAGGCGATACATCTAATATTCGCTGGTATTTTGAGGCTTAGAAGAGGCTTGTAAGCGTCTTTGATGATGTAGGCTTTCATGTTGTCCCATGGCACCCACTTATATATGAGCTCAAAGGATTTGAGCGCTCGATCAACTGCTTTTCTACTCCAGTAAGGGTAGAGGTTAGCGAATAAAGGAATTATCTTAATTCCTCTCTTCATAGCTAGTACTGATGCTACGGCAGAGTCCATACCTCCCGATACTAGAGATACGAGACAGCCTTCAACCCCATACGGGAGACCTGAGGGGCCAGGTATTTCATATGTATAAATAAAGGCTTTGTCGTTCCTAATCTCAATACTGATTTCTAGATCTGGTCGCTCTAGATCTATTCTTACTCCAGAAGCCCTAGATATCCTATCGCTGAGCTCACGCGCGAGTCCACGCGATGATATGTTCGCGTCTCCCCTGTGTATTCTTATAGCAATGCTATCTATACTAGAAGCGGATACTATGCTCTCGATCACTTTGATCAAGTCCTTGAACGTGAAATCTACATATATTGCAGGGCTAAAACTAGATATCCCGAATATATGTTTCAATATATCCAGTACTTCTGCAGCGGGTTTAGGCTCATAGATAATAATTCTTGGTTCCATCTCTACTATTTTAGGCGTGAATCCCTCACGGATAAGCCTCTTCTCAATACTCTCTCTGAGCCGGTGAAACATGTATTTTCTTGACCAAGATCCGAGCCTAACCATGAATTCTCCAGGCCTTACAAGTATAGTGTTCCATTCACACTCAAGCATTCATTGCACCCGTAATGCTTGATGAGCACGAGTTTTATTACTGCTCAGTACTTCTTTTTGCATGGGCGGTATTATATGTCGGGCGAGACACAGTATATAACCTATGAAGAATTCATGAAAGTCGATCTCAGGGTAGGGAGAGTAATTAGTGCAGAGAGAGTAAAGGGGAGTAAAAAACTGTTGAGACTAGTTGTTGATCTCGGAGAGCTCGGGCAAAGACAAATCATAGCCGGGCTGGGGAAGTGGTACGAGCCCGAATACTTTGTCGGTAAAAACATCGTTGTTGTAGCTAATCTACAGCCTAAGAGGATATTTGGCTTAGAGAGCCAAGGCATGTTATTAGCAGCTGATGTTCCGGGTGGAGTACCTGTTCTTTTAACAACAGACAAGCCTGTAGAGCCTGGTGCGAGAATTAGGTAATGATTTTAGGAGAAAACAAGTTAACTGCTACTTCTCCTTTTTCTTCCTATACCTCATGTATTTGATCATTGCTGCGAGGCTTGCCACTGCTCTCTCCGGGCTCGGATATGCTGGTATACCGTTCCTGTTGAGTATTTTCATGGCCTCGTACGTGTCGTAGCCACCTACGAATCCAGCCACAATGGGTTTTTGCTTATCCTTGTGTTTCTTAGCCACTTCAATTATTGCTTTTGCAAGGTCTCTTGGGTCAAGGATCGCTGTTCTACAGTACAGTACAACGATGTTGTCAATCTCTGGGCTCTCATATGCTACTTCAAGAGCCTTTACATAGTTATCAACAACGGCTTGCCCAGTTAGGTCAACAGGGTTCTTGGGGCTGCCAAACCAAGGCATTGTTTTCCTGAATTCCTCTTTGAGCTTCCCACTAGGAACTACTAGTTCGACCCCATGCTCCTCCGCCGCATCTGTTGCTAATACACCTACGCCTCCACCATTTGTTATGATAATTGTTTTCTCGCCACGCGGTATTGGCTGCTCAGCGAACGCTCTGGCCCAGTCGAACATTTCCTCAACGGTTAATGCTCTAAGTATTCCTGCTTGTTTGAACGCAGCACTATATATTTGATCACTTCCGGCGAGACTACCTGTATGACTCGCTGCTGCTTGTGCTCCTCTCTTGCTACGTCCAGCCTTGATCACTATCACGGGTTTCTTCATGGTGATCTTCTTCATCTCCGTAATGAATCTCCTTCCCTGCCCAGGCTTTAGTCCTTCGAGATAGATGGTTATGACACGGGTATTGGGATCGTCTGCTAGGTAGTGAGATACGTCGACAGGATCTATGTCACACATATTGCCCATGCTCACGATCGCAGATATTCCTATTTCTTCCATTATTGTCCATCCCATTAACGCTATACCAAGCGCTCCACTCTGTGTTATAAAGGCTATTGGTCCAGCCCTGAGATCTTTAGGGCCGAACGTAGCGTTTAGATTGGCTGGAGTATATGCGACTCCGAATATGTTTGGACCTAATACTCTCATTCCATACTTCCTGGCGATCTCTACTAGTTTCTTCTCCGCTTCAACATTTCCTACTTCACTGAATCCTGAAGTAATCACTACGAGTACCTTAACGCCCTTCTTCCCAGCTTCCTCGGCTACTTTTAGAACCAGCGGTTCTGGTACAACAACTATAGCCATATCGACCTCGTCAGGTATTTCTAGCACTGATTTGTACGCTTTTAAACCCATGATCTGATCTGCTTTTGGATTAACAGGATATACCTTACCCTTATATCCGCATTCTAGGATGTTTTTAAGAATGGTATAGCCGATCTTGCCTGGATGCCTGCTGGCGCCGATTACTGCTATGCTTCTTGGTCTGAAAAGAGCCTCAATATTTGGATCCGCCATAAGCATCACCCTTGACATGTATATATGCGCACGCACTTCTACGTAGACTTCAATATACATTGATTCAGGTATGTAGGTAATAAGGATTAATCTTTAAAATTACAAAGAAACAGCTAAAGATTCATGAATATTTCTGAGAAAACCGATTATGCTTTGTTTAACACAGAAATCAGCTATTTCACAGTATGGATTATAGCTGCTATCTATAACTATGAGCGCAGCATCTTTGATCTTCGGAAGCAATACAAGCATATTAAGAGGACTAAGATGAGGTGAAACACCCATGACCACTATGGTTTCAGAAGACATCAAATCGATCAAGGTCTCCCTATATTTCTGGTAATCAACGGAAGAACCTATTTCTACTAGGGATTTATCCCTACGATCTAGAAGTAGGCAATTCACATCATTAATCACACATTTCGTTAAGCAATAAGGGGAGAATTCAACTATGTGATCAAATATTCCGAGATCATATAGCTCCTTAACTATTCCCATATATACAGCTATATCATCTCTGAGATCGGTACATCGGCTCCTGTTTTCTTTATATAAGGGACGCTTTTTCTCTTTAATTGATACCTTGTATCTATCCGGTTGATAATCGTAATATGGGGGATATCCTAGTTCTTTGTATAGGCCTGAACCTATGACCAACGTCGATTCTGTTGTTCTTAGAAGCTTTATTATATCGTGGTATTTACTCATTCCCACCGCCTTGTATATATTTGTAGAACTGCTCAACGGAGAACGCGTTATCACATACTAGTTTCAACGTTTTTTCATCTAATATTGTGAACGTATAGTTCAGATTTACCAGTCTGAGTGAGCCGATCGGTAGAGGGATCTCGAAGACGAAGAGCAAACGATCTATTCTGCCGTATTTATCTAATATCCTCTTAAGTTTAAGGAATATTTTCTCGTACTCTCCACTTATAGATCTTGATGTTTTCTGAACAGTGTATTTTACTTTGCCTCGTAGTTCCTTATTAGGTGAAAGGTATTCAGGATAGTTTTCGTAGAGAATTTCTATATCACTTGATACAGCATATACTTTTCCTAGATGTGTATATATGTAAAATATTTCTCCTCTCTCCATTATCTTCTTGAGAGCTCTGATCACCATATCGTATGGCCAGCCTATGGCTTCAGCGATCCATTCTGAAGGCATTGGACGGCCTTCGAGAATGGATATTATTTTGTCACGAGTTGTCCTTCTCCACAATCTCTCCAATACGTCTTCATCAACAGGTATATCTATACCTATCTTTTTCGCAAATTCTAGTGAATCTACTAGGCTATCCATATCGGGCGTGTCGGGTGTCACGATATACGCTACGAACTTCAAACCCTTCCTACCAGTTAATCGGAGTATACGTCCGTGGCGCTGTATAAATCGTAGTGGGCTAGCTACATTACTCCATATAACAAGTAGGTCAGCCATCGGGAGATCAAGGCCCTCCTCACCAGCTGACGTGGAAATGATTACTTTTGTTCTTTCACTATGTGCTTTCCTCAAGACCTTCCTAACATCTTCTTTCATCTTGGCTTTACCATATATTGCAACGGAACCATATCTCGACAATGTCTTCTCAAGATATCTAGCAATTACTACTCGATCAACAAAAACTATTGCCTTGTTAAAATCATGGTCTTGTAATACACGTATGAGTGCTTCAAGCTTATGAGCCGGCCTAACACCTGGTTTTTCAAGAAACGGCCTAATAGGGGCTAGTATAGCTGAGAGACGCGTCTCTTTCTCTATACTCTCTTTCAACGCTAATGCCCCGTCTCTAACAAACCATCGAATAGCCAGGTTCACGAGGCCTCGTTCCCTTCCCGAGAGATCTAAGCGTATGTCTTCGAGTCTTTCAAGAACTTGTTTTTCATCACTGTTTAGCTCTGCCTCATATATTTCACCGATCCACGGGGGAACATACTTTTTTATTCTCTCATCATTCCAGCTCCATCGACGTATAGGACCTATGTATCTTGTGATCTCAGGCTCGCGGGCCCGAGGTATATGTGCTGACAACCCTAGTCTTCTGTCAAACTTCATTTTCTTCATGAACTCGGCATAAGCGTCTTTGCCGGTTGTATGATGGCATTCATCCACTACTACCGCATTATATCCGAGCGAGGCTATTATCTCGTGATCGCTTAATGCTGTCTCAGGAGTGGCAACAGCTATCTTAGCTTCAACCCATAAGTTTCTTCTCTTGGCTTTAGGATATTTTCCGTGTATGGGAAGGGCTTTGATCCCTAGAACCTTATTTATGTAAGAAGCTACTTGTTCGACAAGAATACGTGATGGTTCTAGGAAAATTATCCTCTTAGCCTCACCGGATTCCATGAGCTTCTTAGCCCACAGGATAGCGATGAGTGTTTTACCAGAGCCTGTAGGCATAACTACTACTGCGCCTTTATGCCGTAAGGCCCATTCAGCCGCTTCGATCTGATAGTCTCTAGGCTTTATCTTAAGCCTCAACTTCTTTGACCATAGAATAGTAATGTTTGTTTTTGGTAAAAAATTAGAGATATTGTGCTGCGCGCTTCATTATCTCCGCGTACAGAGTGATTGTGTCTTCGTACTTTGTCTCAGGCGGGCCCGTATAGATAATATGCATTCTCAGCGTTATGCCTCTCTCCTTCACTTCTTTAACCATGAATCTCGCGATGGCTTCTGCCAGTGGTCCCAAGCTCGGGTATCCCTTACCTAGTGGAACTCTCTTTTTCAACAGTCTTCTTCCGAAGTATACACCGGTTACTTGGCTGAACCTCAGGCTTAGGAACCCATTGCTCATTGTCAGTCCTCTTCTCAGAACTCTCATCCAGAAGTCTACTGTTGCCTCTTTATCGGCGGCTATGAAGTTTCCATGCTGGTCTATCTTCGTCTCATACATGAACACGTTTTCGAGCTGAAGGCTCGGTATTACTCTATCGCTTCCCACAGCCTCGATAATAGCTTTTATCTCATCAAGACTGCCCAGCTGTCTTCTCGTATACGTGGTCTCGAGGCTTATGTACATATTCTCGGGCGCTGCACTCAGCAATTTTTTAACAAGATCTACTACTGCATCTATGTCTCTCCGATCCATGAACACCCTCCAACCTATATGGAGGTTGAAAACCTCCGCACCAGCGATCGCTGCTTTCTTTATGGCCGCTATGAGCGCCCTCTCAATTCTCTCCTGTATGTATTTTGAGTCCGTAACGAGGTTGTAGTACGGGCCGTGCGCAACGATTGTTGTGAATGCTTTCTTTGCAAATTCGCCATATGCTTCGAAGTATTCTTTACCCCGGCTCTTTCTGGAGAAGTCCCATGGAGGTATCTCTGTTAACCTCATACCCAGCGCTGCTGCTTTTGTAGCAGTGCTTAGTGCGTTATATGTTCCCCAGTCAAAGAGTATCATTGCTTACACCCCTTTAAGTCTCATATAAATTGTATCGTTTTACTATTTGTTTTCCACAGTACAATACTATTTTAATTGATAAATATAATTGTTTCTTCAATGCTCTACCTGTACGAAATTATTCTCACTTTTCCAAGATCATATTCGAACAATAAGTATCCGCCCCGTCTGCACGGAGAAGGAGATAAGTAGCTAACACCTTGCTTCTCTATTATAAGTGGCTTATCATAGTTAAGACCTATGAGCACTAGCTGGGGATTAGAAGCACTAACTATTGTGTCGACGAACCTATAGCCGATCAAGTATTTTTGCATGTATCTTAAACCTGTGAGTAGAGGAGGATAATATGTTATAAATGCATCATACACTCCTTTTCGAAGTCTCTCGATCACTTCATTATTGACATTAACTCCTAGTCCTGCTATTCTAAAACTAGTCTGCCCTACATTAACACCTACTATCTTGCCATCAAGGAGGATGCCTTTTGTCTTCAACCATTTCGAAACAGATGGATCATCGTATTCGCCTATAATTCCAGCAACAACTGACGATATAGACGAGAGAAAATCGAGTAATTCAGGAGACGATATATCTCCCCCCACGATTACTACATCAGGGCTTTTTTTAATAACCGAGACGATATCCCTAAGGATCGATTCATTGCCTAGGCATCGGCTAACATATAAGATCCTAATCATCATTATTTCACCGGGATTATTTTTCCCCTATTTTCGGCTACACCAACTACAATCCTATAGTCTCCATACCATACGCTCTTCTGCAGGAGTCCTTCTACAATGGCACATCCTCCTTCATATAAAAATGGTATATAGAGAGCTTCATACGAAGTTATCATCCTTATCCATATATTATTAGGCGCCTCGCATCTATGCACATATGCTTCGGAAGGATAATTAAGTGCGGATACCTGGTATGGCTCTAGGCATATTTTTGCCCTGATCACACCCATGTTTCGCCAGGGCTCCATGAGATCAAGTTGTCTATAGATACCATTGTTGTAGATTATGGAATAATCTATATCATGGACTTTCCCACGTCTCCATGGCCGGTAGAAATACCTTGATACAATATCCTTACTGATCCCCAGACGATCTTCTAGCCTTCGAGACCATGATAATAGTTCGTCTTTATTAAACACCCTTATATGCCCACGTGTATTGATCACCTCGCTGAACGCTTCAATAACCCTGATAGAGTCACGCAAACCGTAAACCACTAGGTCGACATCGCTTATGCCGGGTACATGTATGCCCACGAGTATTGAGCCTGTCACACCTATGTTTACATTTCCAGCATACATTTTCACTGCATGAATTATATCAATAATTGTTTCCTCAAGAACGTCTTTGGGACTACTGATAATGTCCTTGACACGTCTAGCGGGGTCGTAGATATTGATCACTTGACTCCTAGGTATGATCGGTGCTAAACATCCGTAGCTATGTACATATATCTTCCAAGGAGTACTCCTATGAACTACCACAGGATCATATACTGGGACGAGCCGCCGATACCTACCCATACCGTTCTGCCAAGGTCCAACATCATTATTTGTTCGACAATACTTCTGATAACCAATAATGTATCCTGACGAATGAGCATTACCAACGACTACTGCGTAACAACCATTCTTTAAATATAGGTAGTAATGGTCGAGGACATTACTGATTAGCAATTAGTACACCGTATTGTTTTATGTCTCAACCAGGAGAGAAAATATGATTGGTGCTCTAATAATGGTAGAGGTAATATCATTCGATATTGATGGAACGCTAATAGATAGCTATTCGGGCATACCTCTCTTCTATAGAGAACTACTGAGTCACCGAGAAGAAATATTAGGAACAACGTCCAGGGACGACTTAGATCTCCATACTATCTGTCGAGCGGAAGGAATGGCTGATGAACTAGGTCTCCTCAGGGAGGATTGGTGGGGCAGGATACTAGGTATTCAAGACCCTATAGTCTTCACGGAGCTACTGTTACAGTATTGGAGTCATAGGATAGAGCATTCGAGACTTCTGCCCGGTGCAACTAAGATCTTATCTGGTTTCCGTAGATCAGGGTTTAAAGTGGTCAGCATAAGTTATGGTGACGACATACTAGGGTTAAAAAGATATAGGATATCCTTGGCAGGTCTGGAGAAATATTTTGACGATGTTATTGTTGTACGCGACGATATACCGTCCAGGCGTGACGCGTTCGAGTATGTAATGAAGAAGTATAGGCCCGAAAGAATCATTGTTGTCGACGACAAATGTAGGGTATTAAGATACATAAGCAGGAATTACAAGAATGTTACAACGGTTCATATCGTATTTCCTTATCCAGAATGTTTGGGGATCAAATACCGTGAGTGCGGCGATATCGAGGTCTATAACCTGTATGAATTAGGAAAAGAATATGGTGTAATATGACATTAATTATATCCTTTAGTTTTATCATTGGTCACCAATATCCTAGATGGGCTGAGGCTCCTCTACCTCTTTTAACTGCTCAATAACATATCTTCTTATCTCCTCTAGGCTCGGAAGGTCACGTATGAGTTTTCCGTTCTCAATATACTTGACTAACAAGGGCTCATAACCCTGAGGTATACATCCTTTACCGAAAGGCTTAACGATATCGTTCAAACCAGGCCTTTTACGAAGCAATTGCTTTGCACCGGGGAGTTTGCCTCTTTTGGTGAACGGTTTCCATACCCCATCCTCCTCTATCTCAACGATGTCGGCGCTGATATCTATTGATGGGGGGAAGGATACGCTAGTCCCTATGCCGAACGCGTCCGCGACATCTCTTAGCTCCACAAGGCTCTTTTCATCAATTCCACCACTCACAACTATTTTCACATGAGTGTACCCGTGTAGATCGAGAGTCCATCTGACCTCTTCAACTATGGCTCTCATGTTTCCTCTCCGGCTACTGGGGGTATCGAGTCTGACACCGTAGAGCTTGTCTCCCAGAGCTTCGGCGGCCATTAGTGATTCTATGCGTTCATCGTAGAGTGTGTCGACAAGCATTATCCTCGGTACATCGTCCTCAACGATCTCATCGAATGCTTTCCATGCCTTCACCTGGTCTCCGAAGACAAGTATTAATGCGTGCGGCATAGTCCCTACGGGTTTTAGGCCCAAGTATTTCTGGCTTATAGTACCGGAGACGGCATCCATGCCACCTATATATGCTGCCCTATCAGCCATAGGAGCGAGTGCTGGATGGAGAGCTCTAAGTCCGAAGAATAGGAGTGTCTTATCCATGGCTAGCCTTTTCATTCTGGCCGCTTTGGAGGCTATACTGGAGTAGTGGCGGAGAATTCCTAGTAGAGGGGTCTCATAGACTGAGAAGTCATCATAATATCCTTCAATTATCATCAAGGGTTCTCCGGCTTTAAACAGGGTTCCCTCGGGGAGTGCATAAACGGTGAAGGGCTTGCCCTCGAGGAGCTTAAGAGCTTCTTCGAGGCCTGCGAAGACTGCCCACTCATATCCTTTGGGGAGCTTATTTACATGAAACTCTATTCTGACTTTCTTCCTAATATTCTTCGTACGGAGGATTTTACGTGTTCTAACGAAATATATGTCTGTGACTTCACCACTATAGATCTCTTCATCGGATGCTATGTAGAAACGACGGTTTTTCTTATTCACCGTCTTCACTCACCCATAACCATGACTATGATGTGTCTAAGCGATCTAGGGCCATCCATTTCTACAACGAAAATATTCTGCCATGTACCTCTCACAAGCCTACCATTGATCACAGGAAATACTCTATCAGCTCCAATCAGTGCTGAACCTATATGTGCATGAGCATTATCATCTATGATGTTATGCTTCCACTTACTACTCCCAGGCTCGGTTAACTCTTTTATCTTGATCAGTATATCGGATATTAGCCCTGATTCATGCTCATTAGCAATAATTGCTGCAGTTGCATGAGGAGCGAATACAAGGCACATGCCGTTCCGGACTCCACTCTCTTCAACGATCTGTTCTACCTCATGTGTGATATCTATAAGTTCAAACCGACTATGAGTTGAGATACGTATTTCTTTATAATAGACTTTCAAAGCATGCACCCAAGTCTTTTTTCAAGAACGAATTATCTAGTTATAAGGAAATTTATATCGCTCGATACACAAGTACCACTTCCCCAGACACATGATCAATTTGTACCGATGATAGGTTTAGATCGATAATGCCTTGTATCTCCCTGTCTATAACGGGCACACCATTCTTCCCGATGATCTTCGGCGTGATACTTATGATCATTTCATCAAATAGTTTTCTCTCCACGAGCTCACCAATAAGCCTCCCTCCTCCTTGAACGAGCAGTCTCGACACCTTATATTTATCCTTGAGCACTTCGAGAACCTTGCATAGATCTAAATGGTTCTCGTCATCGATAGGTTCAATATATTCAAGCAGAACATTACGGGCTGCAATCTCCCTTGCCTTAGCTGTATTCTTGTTTCTCGTTGATGTAAATACTATTGTTGTAGATACCCGGGCATCCAATATCTTTGCATCTAAAGGTATTGATAACCTACCATCGATAACAACACGTATGGGTGTTTTAGCCACGTTGTTCAATGGCCTAGGTATAAGTATGGGATCGTCAACAATAACTGTTCTAGCACCAATCATTATAGCATCAACATTACGGCGAAGATAATGCATTCTGGCCAGATCTCTCTCGGAGCTGAGAAGAGTGCGTTTTCCCCTTATAGATATACGGCCATCTATAGTCTGTGTGACAAAGATGATAACATATGGTCTCAAAGTCTTCATATACATTATATTATCACACCTTATCCCTATGAACCATAGTATAATTAGTGAGTTTATACCTTATTTTGTAACGGAGGAGGAAGAACTGGGTGATCAGTATGGAGGACTGGGAGAAGAAGAGGAGAGATAGGGAGTTCAGAGATCTGTTCAGTATGATAGATGAATTCATCAGAGAGATCGAGAAAGAGTTCTATAGATTCTTCAATGAGATAGAGTTCTCACCATTCACACCGTTATCATTCGGTAAAGAGGGAGAGTATAAGATTATGGGGCCATACGTCTACGGCTTTAGAATAACAATAGGGCCTGACGGCAAACCCATTATCGAAGAATTTGGTAATGTTAAACGAGTACGTGGAAAACCAAAAATTAGTGAGGAGCGCGAACCACTTGTCGATGTCTTTGAGAACGACGATGAAATAATTGTCGTCGCCGAAATACCCGGTGTAGAGAAGGAGAATATCAAGGTTGAAGTATCTGATGACAAGAGAAGACTCATTATTAGAGCAAGCGATGAGAAGAGAAAATACTATAAAGAAGTAGAGCTACCTGCAGAAGTCGATCCAGAAAGTGCTAAGGCAAACTATAAGAATGGAGTTCTCGAGGTCAGGTTGAAGAAAGTAAAGAGCAAAGAAAAGAAGAAGTATGAGATAAAGGTAGAGTGATTTTTTCCCTAAGAATATTATTTTCTCCTCTCCACACACGGATAGCCTTAGGGGGTGTAGGTACGCATGTATTTAATTGTAGTGAGTGATACCCACGATAACATGCCCGTCATTAAAAGGTTTGTTGACCTTGTAAACTCGAAGTACAAGGGGGAGAAGGTTATAGTTCATCTAGGCGATATGATAAGCCCGTTTGCAGCGCGGTATCTTGTAGAAAATCTAGAGAATATCAAGAGAGGCGTATTTGTTTACGGCAATAATGATGGTGATAAAATACTACTATATAAGATTCTCAGCAATGCTGGCTGGGAAGTATATCATGGGCCTTCAATAATAGATCTATTTGGTAAGAAAGTATTAGTTATGCACGGATTTGATGGGCCAGAACACACTGCTTCATTGGCAAGTATTCTTTCACAATCCGAAAACGTAGACGCTGTATTCTACGGACATACGCACCGTCTAGACTATAGGGTTATCAGGGGAAAGATCATCGTTAATCCTGGAGAAGCATGTGGATATCTAACAGGTAAATCCACATTTATGGTGCTCGACAAGGATACCTTCAAGCCAGAGATTGTTGAAATAAAATGATAGAAACAGTTTGATCCATCACTAGGTTTAAGAAAAACCAAACATACTTTATTCATAAGCGTATTTCTACCTCTACCATTATGGTGAGCGTTTATGTTTGAAGGGAAAAAACTGAAAAGTGCAAGCGTTCCTGAGGATGAATCTAAAAGACAATATCATATAATGGCCAAGCCAGGCGATGTTAGTAGATATGTTTTACTCCCAGGAGATCCTGGCCGTGTGAAGAAAATAGCTTCTCACTGGGAGAAGTCATGGGAAGTCGCATCGCATAGAGAATACCTTACGTACAGCGGGTACTATAAAGGAGTATTTATCTCGGCTACAAGCACCGGAATAGGTTCTCCCTCAACCGCCATTGCTATCGAGGAACTAGCGAGGATAGGTGCTGACACGTTTATCAGAGTCGGCACAACTGGTGCCTTAAAGAAAGAAATACGTGTGGGAGACCTCATAATCTCGACAGCTGCGGTAAGACTAGAGGGTACCAGTAAAGAATATGTTATCACAGAATACCCTGCGGCAGCATCATTAGACGTGGTCATAGCTCTTGTCGCAGCCGCGGAAGAACTAGGTGTAAGATACCATCTAGGCATTACAGCGAGCACTGACAGCTTTTATGTAGGCCAGGAAAGACCCGGCTTCAGAGGCTACCTCCCACCGTTCAAAAAGGGCCTAGTCGACTTTCTAAAATCAGTAAATGTATTG
>JAMOVL010000034.1 GCA_027067785.1 Desulfurococcales archaeon
GGGTGTTGAAGCTGAGATAACTCTTCAGGGAAGCATAGCTCATGACACATGGCTTAGCGGAGAAAGGGATATGGATGTATTTGTCCTATTCCCCAAGACATGGAGCACTGAAGAGCTGAAAACTAGGGGTTTCAAGATATTATTGGAAGCGGCTGAAAAACTAGGTAGTTATATGATCAGATATGCCGAGCACCCATATGTTAGAGTCGTTATCGATGATGTCGAAGCTGATCTTGTCCCTGCGTTCAAACTAGACGATCCATCGGAGATCAGGACGGCCGTGGATAGAACTCCCTTTCACACCAAGTATATACAGGAAAACCTGCGAGAAGAGCTAAGAGATCATGTTAGGCTGTTGAAGAAATTCCTGAAAAGCATAGGTGTTTACGGGGCCGAGATAAAGACTAGGGGTTTCTCAGGCTATTTGTGCGAGCTCCTCATAATAGCTTATGATGGATTCAAAGATCTATTAAAGAAAGCAAGGCACTGGAAACCACCTGTTAAGGTCTCTACACTTAGAGAAGAGCGAGGCCTCGATAGGATCTTTAAAGAGCTTGCAAGAAGATATCCTGACAGCTACATGTATGTGCCCGACCCCGTTGATCCGAGGAGAAATGTTGCAGCTGCTGTTTCTCTGAAAAGCATAATAACATTAAAGATCGCAAGCTTCTGCTATACTATTAATCCCCGTATCGAGTATTTCTTCCCGCCTAGACAGAGGGAAATAAGTAAGGACGAGATCCGTGATATGATTAAGAGGAGATGTATAATCCTAGTAATGCTACCTGTAAGAGAAGCCCTAGCTCCAGATATTCTTTGGGGGGAGATCCAGAGAATAGCTGATAGAGCATATAAGTTACTGAGGAACTTTGACTTCACACCTATTGATTGGAGCGTATGGACTGATGAAAGAGAAATAGCGGTAATAGCCCTCGAGATCGATGAGTGCTCCAAGCCCTATCCACGCCTGTACTATGGGCCTTCCCCATATAGCCTTAGACGCGTTCATAGTTTCATTAAATCTCACGTTATGAGAGGAAGTTTTGGGCCGTGGATAAATGAGCGGGGAGAACTAATGGCTTTATCGGGTAGGAAATATCCAGATGCTAAGAAATTACTCATAGAGCGTGCAAACGAGTATATAGTTACACCGCACTTCAGGGGCTTAATGCCACGTGTTGAGGCTCTAAACGAGTGCATCAATAAGCTCAAGGAGGATATGATGGAATGGATAATATCATTTGTGAAGAAGAGGCCTTATTGGATGGACTACTGCATAGACTAGACCCTACGGACCCCTTTATTTCCAGAACGATTTGTTTCCCTCTGGAAAAATGTGATGAATTAGAGGAAAGGATCAAGACTATGCGTTTCTATGGAGTAAAGGGTTTGCTAAACTATGGTAGGGTAGTTATTGATAAAGATATACGTGTAATCGGCAAGGGTTATTCATCTATCGTTGTGCTCTCCTGTATGGATGATAACTATAAACCTATTGTTCTTAAGATTAGAAGGCTTGACAGTAGGAGGAAAAGCCTAGAATACGAGGGAATTATACTTGACTACTTGACACCCTCCAATTATACACCAGCACTTTATTTCTGGTCGAAAGACTTCATTGCTATGGAATACGTTACGGGTCTGAGCTTGGAGAAATATATTGAACAAACAATAACCTCGAATAAAGCCTCATTACTCAGAATGCTTGTCAGAATTATATCGTCATCTTACTTCTTCGACCTCATAGGCATAGATCACACAGAGCTTAACAGGCCTTACGGACATGTATTAGTGACGAGAAAAAATTACCCAGTCTATCTTGATTGGGAGAGCGCGAAGATAAGGCGTAAACCTCATAATTTAACGATGATAGCCTCCTATTTGTTCATAAGATCAAGGCACAGCGAGAAAATACTTGAACTACTAAACATAGAAAAAGAAACTATTATACCTCATCTACGTATGTACAAATATAATCCGACAAAAGAATATCTCTGGCTCATTAAACTAGTGTGGGGAGCCTATCAGAGACTGGTATGATATTCTCCTGCGCAGTTCCCATGATGCGCTGATTTATAATCGTCTCCAGGATAGATGGTTCCCTCTTTCTCGCGATACTTATCTTGATATCTTTCAAGCTAGGCCTGCGTAGGTCGTGTTTACACCTAGGACAGATGCCTCCATGTGCATTGATTACCTCGCTAGGACTGGGTAGGCCGAAATAGTCCTGACCGACCTTGTTAAATTCCCATAAAACGTATCCACAGTGACGACAAACATATTTAACCGGCATGAGTGTTTCACCAGGTTAGTCTTTATAGTGGTATTACCGTACTTAGATAGACCTACTAGTAATACCTTAATCAGTTATTTAAAAATATCATGGAGTAGTATTACTGTGGGTATTATCAAAATGTAAAACCTTGTTTAAACAGGTATTACAAGTATTACTAGAGGAAAGACTTATATATGGACACTCCTAGCCGAAACTTTCGATTTAAAAGAAACTGCTATTCAGAATATCCTAGTCGGCCTAATACCTATAAACCCCCTATCTATGTCTATATTATTTCACGGGTACTGAGGGGCCGTAGTCTAGCTTGGCTAGGATGCCGGCCTGGGGGGACACCCCGCCTAGCCAAGCCTGGTGTCACAGAGCGCCGGTGATCCCGGGTTCAAATCCCGGCGGCCCCATTAATTCTTCGGGATACCTTTAAAAGGATCAATAACAAACAGCTATAGGTAGGGGTTAGGATTATTTACCCTTTTTTAGGATCACTTAAATTATTGAGAAGGAGAACATTAGCTCTGTAGACATATTCAGAGATATATTTAATAACGTTGAAATACTATATGCATCTAGTTATATATGTCGCAAAGGAAACTCTTGGGTGAAAAGGCATGGTAAAAATCAAGGAACTACTCGAACTCGTAAAAGACATGAAGTGTTTCGACGAGCTAGAAAAGTTCTATCAGGACAAGCTAGACCAGGAGATCAAAGTACCCAGTGACGAGGAGCTAAAGAAGTATCTCGACATCATCGAAGTACTCGCCAACCCGTTGAGGCTAAAGATACTAGCACTGATCAGCCAGCAGGAGCTACCAGTATGTATGCTGACAAAGATCACTGGTAAGGAACAGAGCCTAATATCCCACCACCTATCACTACTGAGAGAACGCGGCCTCGCACAGGTTAGAGTAGCAGGGAAGTTCAGGTATTACAAGTTCGTAGGGCCGAAGTGGGTGAAGCAGCTACTAGATCTAATCGTTCACGGAAAAGAGTTCTGCGAGTAAAAACATAATCTTTTTACTTTTTTATCACCGTAGTGCAGGGTTCTAGGAGTGCGTATTTAGTATTAGGTTAGACTAGACAAAACTATACTATAAATTAATCATCTTACGTTGCTTAGCCTAATGGTTGTTAAAAGCATTACTGGGCTTCACTCGTCTCTTTTTCTCTTCTCTCTATCCATCCAGCCCTGTACTTCCACAGGGTTGGCGGTGTCCATATGATCCATGCGGGTATCTTCTTTATTAGCTCGTATGCTTCGTCCCAGCCTTCGAGACCTAGTTTCTCGGCTAGCTCGTCGAGGCCCATGGGTCTATGTAGGTATTCTCTTATTATGTTGAGTGTTTCCAGGTTTACCTCGATCTCTTTATCACCGATCCTGATCACGTATTGCGGTGCTTCAGACATCCCAGTATCATCTCCCATAGTTATTTTATCCTGGTCGTTCTGGTAAGGTTTATGAGTATGGGGATTTTTAATCTTATGTAGCCGATGAAGAGGCGTTCCAGCCCTGATCTATGAGGATAAACCTTTCGCCCCACCGAGGCTCCTAGGTATTATTTTATCTTCGCGATCACACCTGGTTTCGGCTCATAGATGGTGCCTTCTCTCTTCAACTTCCTGAGCATCTCATTGGTAAAGTCTCTAGCGAACCCCTTATCCATAGCTTTCCTCACAAGCTCCTTGTACTCGATCTCATCGGTCTCCTCAAATATCTCATCGATAAACCTTATGAAGGCCTTCATACGCTCCTGTTTGCTTCTCGGCGTACCTACCATTATCGTATCTATATCTATCCTACCAGTCTCAACATCTATTCCAGCCCGCTGGAGACTATAGTACATGAGCCTGACAGCTTCTTCAGCATCCTCTATAGTCACCTTATTCTTCAACGCCATCTTCGCATGGGCTTCGCTAAGTCTAACGAGGGCCTCAAGCTGCCTAGCAGTAATAGCTATCGGTGCCTCCTCCGAGACGCCGCTGGCCCGTCTCATCGAAACAAAGAATTCTTCGAGAAGATGAACAGCTTCCTGTGTCAGCTGGGGCCTGATATATCTCCTCGCATAGCTGATGTATTTCTTCAAAAGCTGCGGCTCTATCATAGGCTTTGCCTTCTCTACATTGCCGTGAACAGCTAGTATGTGGCGTGCAAGCATCCTATCTCGTTTCTCGTGAGGTATATCCTGTATTATGAATATAAGGTCAAATCTAGACAGTATAGGCGGAGGAAGATCTATGTTTTGCCCAATAGATTGTTTCGGATCATACCTTCCAAACTTAGGGTTACCAGCTGCAAGCACAGATGCTCTCGCATTAAGCCTAGCGACTATTCCTGCCTTCGCAATACTAATAGTATTATGCAGCACAAGGCCATGTGATACAAAGAGATGATAAGGCTCTACAGTGACATCATACACCCATTCAACATCATTATTCTCGACAATCTCTTTACCAACAATGATCCTGGGTATATTAGGTTCTCCCATCCTTTTCTCGAAATCCAGAAGTACTTGTCTAAGCTTATTCAGAGAATCACCTATCTCGGCGAAGAATTTATGTATGTCTCGACCAGCGGTCAGCATTAATATTAAGGAGTAATGCTCAACCGAAACACTGTCAAGACCACCAGCAGTACCTATAAGGTCGCTGAGTATGTCTGACACCATAGACTCCATAATCTCCTCCGTAATCTCCCCGAGAATTATTCTCTCAAACAATTCTTCCCCAACTAGTTCTCTAAGACCACCTGCAACCGCATACGCTATCTCTAACCACGAATCAGGATAGTCTTTAAGCTTCTCCATAGACCTCTGTATACGCTGACATGTTCTTTCATCTGTAATGTATTCAAGCAGTTTTTCAAGGCTTTTTGGACCCGATATAATTAGCTCTCCGTTATTAATGAAACTATTTATTCCAAGTCTCCAGAGCATTTCCTGAACTACGAGAGCAGCTCTGGGTTCAAGTTTTAGAGATACCATATAGTTGTGACCACCTGTTTCTCTAGAGAAGAGAAGTGTAAGAACCCTGCTGATAACATCTTTGGATGATACGATTTCATTTATGAAGCCATTCTCGATTTGACCATTAGCACCGATTATGTCATAATTCCTTAACACCTCGTATTCGTTCGACGAGATCTCTCCCACCAACACTCTATAAACAAGTTCAGACGCTCCCTCCAATCCATACTTCTCGATAAGCTTCTCTAAACGTGCGCTATATGCAGCTAGAACAGGGTATCTCTTGACTCCAAGAACAATCATATTCGGCTTTACATCTTCGGCTGGAATGACAGAGATTTTTCCTTCGAGAAACACTACTACGGGATGCTCGGGGGTTACGAGTATTTCACGCCCATTACTAAACCTTAGCTTTACAAACCTGTTCGGAGCCCTATGTCTGCTGACTCTATCGGCTTTAACAATGAGCGGTCTACGACTATACAGATCGTATCCTATCAGGAAAACATCATCGGTGAATAGTATCTCTGTTTCTTCTCCACGCAGTATCTTCTCATTATTCTCCGCCATAAGAGAATCCACGTATTCACCAATACTTACTAGGCGGCCATCCGCAAGCATAATTTTAAAGCTGGGATGATAGCTCTGCTGCTCGAGCGCCTCGTGAATAGCGCTTCGATCCTCCTCCCTCATCTTATCGATCTCATCTATTGCTGCGAGGCCACCGTCAGCGAGCACGAGAGCACCAGCTTCAAGATACCATTCTCCCGTATGTTTATCACGTAGAACGCTAGCGGTGAGACCTGCTGCTGATGAGCCTTTTCCACTAGTATATATTCCTCTAGGAGCTAGACGGGCAGCATATTGGAGCATCTGTGACTTAGCTGTACCGGGATCACCGACGAGCAGTACGTGGATGTCTCCACGTATCCTCGTACCGTCCGGGAGGATCTTAGGGACTCCGCCGAACAATTGTAGTGCTATTGCCTCCTTTATGTTCCAATGCCCATAGATTGACGGCGCTATGCTGGCAATTATCTTCTCTCTTATCCACGGGTCTCGTGCCATCTCCCTGATCTTCTCCTCGTCCTCACGGGTGATCTCTATTTCCTCTAGAATTTTCTGCTGTACATCAACATAGTTGGCCTCAATATAGAATGAGAACACGGCTTTACTGCCAGCTTTCTGCATGGACGCTGTAGGCATTACTCTTAATATACCAGTTATCGTTATCCTGTCTCCAGGCCTCGCTATATCGACAAGATCGCCTGTTAGAACAACCTCAATACTTCTCGGTATCTGTCCAGGCGGGATCTCTTCCGGTTTCTCCTGAACAACTATTTTCTGCCAGTCAATGAACTTCGACTTATCAGGGAGGAGCTGAAACTTGCCTCCTCTACCACATATAGGGCATATAGCTGGCTTCTCGATTCTCTCTCCCATCTCCCCGAATTCCGGGTAATCGAATTCAGCACCACACTCAGGGTCTAGATGCTTATACCTCGCCTTGACAAGCTTTGCCTCTACCCTCGTGAGCCTTGTCAATATACCTTCAATAGCGATCATCTTACCTATGTATTCGCTGGTGAGCTCTCTCACCCTTATTATCCTAGACAGGTTTCTGAATCTAGGATAGAACTTCTCCACTGCTTGAGCATAGTCGGGGTTTTCCTTGAGAAGCAATTCCTTTATAGCACGGCTAGCAGCGTCGAGCGCTATCTCCGGGTTATCCTCAATTATGTGTGCGAGTTTTCGATCGAATAATGTTATATCATCAAAATCTATGACAAGGCTCTTCTGCCCCATTAACGCCATCTGGGATAATCGTTCACGGTATTTGAAACTCCTCGTCCTACGATCCATGTATTCCCATAGAAATCTCTTAAACCTAGTCACAAGATCGTCGAGCTCTTGGGTCTGTGTCTCGACATCAAAACTCATATAGAATTACACCATCCACGAAACTATATCCTTTCTATTCCGAGCTCTGATACCCAGGTCATCAATGAATCTCTAAGGATCCTGTATAATAGTTTCTCCTCCATGCTCATCTTATCCAGGAAATCCTGTGAAACCTCGATCATCATCAGTGTGTTTATGATTTTCCTAAGCCTTATACGCCCTATAGTGTAAAGTAAATCAATATACTTCTTAAGATCGTCTAGGAGATTAATATCCTGGCGCTCCTGAAGACTTTTCTTAATGTTCTCGATCTCCTCCCTAACAAGCATGTAGAAATGAGGTGGAAGCTTAACGAGCTGAGGTTTCTTCAGAGTAGCTTCTTCGTTGTAGGCTATCTTAGATAGTTTTTCAAGATCAATGTTTTCCTCTTTTATCTTAACAACACCTTCTTTCTCAAGTATTTTAGCTATCCATCTCGGAAGAGTGTATTCGGATCCTTTAGAAAGATCTATGAATCCTTCATTGGTGAAAATACGGGAAATATCGTTTAGAATCTCGATTTTTACCTCTTCTTCCTCATAATCTCTTCTCAGTATATCTAGTGAACGATTAACTATAAGCGCTGACAATGATTCCTGCAAAACCATGCCCGCCCCATAACCTGTATTCCCAGTATTTTGAAATAACTATTAAGTAAGACCCCATATAACATTATTTTGAGACACTCAATACTGACAAGGTGCGTCATTTATGAGTTCAAGCAAGGTTCTCGCAGAACTATTATGGGCTGAGAAGTATAGACCACGCTCGCTGGACGAGATCGTTAACCAGGAAGAGATAGTGTCTAGGCTCAAGAAATTCGTACAGGAAAAGAACATGCCACACCTACTATTCGCAGGCCCGCCGGGCACAGGAAAAACTACTGCTGCACACTGTCTAGCCCATGACCTCTACGGCGAGAACTATAGGCAGTACATGCTAGAACTTAACGCTAGCGATGAGAGAGGAATTGATGTTATTAGAAGCAAGGTAAAAGAGTTCGCAAGGACAAGGATCCCTGGAAACATTCCGTTCAAGATAGTATTGTTGGACGAAGCCGATAACATGACTTCCGACGCTCAGCAGGCCCTCCGTAGACTAATGGAGATGTACACCGCCACTACCAGGTTCATACTGATCGCCAACTATCCGAGCAAGATCATAGAGCCTATCCAGAGCAGATGTGCTGTCTTCAGATTCACACCTCTGAAGAAAGAAGATGTTATAGCGAGGCTGAAATGGATAGCTGAGCAGGAGAAAGTAGAGTATGATATCGAGGCCCTCGAAGCAATATATGAGCTCAGCGAAGGAGATATGAGGAGAGCAATAAACATACTGCAGGCAGCAGCCGCGATCGGCAAGGTAACCGTCGACGCCGTATATAAGGTTGTAGGGCTAGCACATCCCAAGGAAGTAAGGCAGATGATAAACCTTGCATTATCAGGTAATTTCACCGAGGCGAGGAACAAGCTTAGACAGTTAATGATAAATTATGGTCTAAGCGGCGTAGATGTGATCAAACAGATCCACAAGGAGATCTTTAGTCAAGAGATCAAGCTACCCGACGAGTACAGGATAATCATAGCGGATCTTGCAGGAGAAATCCAGTTCAGACTCGTCGAGGGCGCAGATGACGAGATACAGCTAAACGCGTTCCTGGCAAGACTGGCCTTCATAGGTAAGAAGCTAAAGGTGTAGCCTAGGCCTTGACTAGACGACTTCCCTGGATCATCAAGTACAGGCCGAAAAGAGTCGCGGATGTAATAAATCAGGAGCAGGCGAAAAAGACTTTCCTACAATGGCTAGAATCATGGTTAAAGGGTAAGCCCTCTAAGAAAGCAGCGCTACTATATGGTCCGGCTGGATGCGGTAAAACCAGCCTTGTCGAGGCAGCGGCTAGAGAGCACGGCCTAGAAGTCGTCGAGATGAACGCCAGCGATTTCAGGCGGAAACAAGACATCGAGAGAATAGCCAAAGTAGCTGCTACACAGAGAAGCCTGTTTGCACGGGGCAAAATAATTCTCCTGGACGAGGTAGACGGTATAAGCGGCATGGCGGATAGGGGCGCGGTCGACGCTATACTACATTTGATCGAAACCACCAGATACCCTGTCGTTATGACGGCTAATAATCCATGGGACCAAAAACTCAGACCAATACGTGAAGCATCACTACTCATACCCTTCAAACGACTCACAGAACGCGATGTAGTAATTGCACTGAAACGCATATGTTCGGCCGAAAAGATCGAGTGCGACGAGAAAGCTCTTAGAGAGATCGCTAGGCGTAGCGAGGGAGACCTGAGAAGCGCGATCAACGACTTACAAGCTATCGCTGAAGGATACGGCAAAGTAACATTAGAACTGGTAAGGATGCTGTCAACCTACAGAAACAGGCAATATGCTCCCTTCGAGGCGTTAAAGAACCTATTCAATGCAAAATACATCTTCCAGGCTAAAAACGCTGTCTCACAAGCCGATGTCGACTACGAGACAATGATGATCTGGATAAACGAGCATATACCAACATATTATGATGATCCCGAGGAGATCTGGAGAGCATACGAAGCGCTGAGCAGAGCAGACGTGTACCTAGGAAGAATAAAGAGAACAGGAAATTGGAGCCTATTGCCTTATGTGTTCGAGATGATGGGGCCGGGAGTAGCGTTTGCGAGAAAGATCTATAGATATAAGTGGAAGGCATTCAGATCACCTCAAAGACTCCAGTTATTAGCCCAGACAAAGAGAAGCAGAGAGATCAGGGAGGGAATAGCGCGAGCCCTAGCACCATCTCTATTAACAAGTAGACGAAGGGTAAAGACAGATGTTATACCATATCTGAAGATAATATTCGAGAAAAATCCGAAATACGCTGCAAAAATAGCTATAGGTTACGGGCTAACAGAAGAGATGATACGGTGGCTAGCAGGTCCTAATGCGAGACAAGTGCTACAGTATTATAGAAAATATAAAAAGTGATAAACAGTTATTTGACTAGCCTAAACAATCTCAGTCTACCGAAACGTCTCTCCTCAACAACGCCTTTTTCCTGGAGCTCGCGTAGCTTCTTAACAAGCACTCTATAGTGGAGACCTGTTATTCTGGCCAGCCTCGTAATATTTAGCTCACCGTATTTCTGTAGTGTATCGATAATTAGTTGTTCGCTATTGCCCCTCATCTCCTTCTACCCATGTATTTCTTACTGATTTTCTTCTGTATAAGATCAACTACATATTGCTCAAGGAGATCTAAGGGCCCATAATGAATACTAATTAGAGTAGTTCTCCCTCTAAGCCCTTTACCACTTGTCCTAGCATCTATAACATTTGCTTTCTTCAAGTTCATTATATAACCATACACCTGAGTATGCCTGCGGGGCTGTTGATCGAATTCCTCACATACTAGTTCGTATTCTTTCTCAACATCGCCCATCTTAACATATGTTTGCCCAGTTCTTCTAAGCAGCCTAATAATAGCCAGCAATATCATGAGTTCGTGTAATGGGCTATAGAGAATTGTTTCTGAAATGTTTATTATTTCTCTGCTTGTCCTAGAGATCGCTTTTCTAACATGCTCTATAGTTATCCTGCTACTTCCCTCATGCTCCGCTGCGTCGCCGGCTAGGAGAAGTATTTCGATCGCGTGTCTAGCGTTTCCTCCGCCGCCCTTGTCGCTGCCCTCATATTCCGCTATAAATTTCAGTACTTCATCGTCTACAACGCCCGGATAGAAGGCTTGTTCTGCACGATACTTCAGTATATCGTAGAGCTCTTTGCTAGTGTAGGGTTTCAATCGTATCATATGTTTTAACAGATAGCTCTCAGTGGATGGATCAAGAAGTGATAGCTTAGATGTGTCGAGCGAGATGAAGATGAAGTTTAACCGCTTAAGAGACGCTATAGTATCATCGTATGTTCTAACTATGAAATATACTGCATCACTCCCGGCTATACTGGCGAAATAATGGAATTCGTCAAGTGTTATTATCGCGTAAATATTGTTTTCCTCTAGATGCCATAGAATAGCGTCATACATTTCTTTAACCGATAATCCTCTCTGGGGAAGGGGTACTTCTAGCTGGCGGGCTATCTCGGCTACGACGTTATATAGTGTCCTGTTTCTATGACAGTTAACATGAACATATCTGAGATTATAGCCTTTCAGCCGGGCTATCCTGGCAAATTCTCTACCAAACACTCTTGCGGTAACTGTTTTTCCAACACCAACACCGCCAACCAATAGTACGCGCTGTGAGAAACTACCAGGGGATATTATTAGGTGTTTGAAAGCTGAAGCCAATAGTTTTATTTCTTTCTCTCTATGGGGAAGTTTATCGGGTATGTATTCTGGGGCTAGGCTCTCTCTGCTCTTGAATATTGTCGGTCTGCTAAGCTCTTCTTCTATGATCTTCCATGTTTCATTGTCGTCGGAGTTAGGCCAGTTCAATATATACACCCAGCACTTTCACTCTACTATTTACATAAAGGGATATAAAAAACGAAACTAGCACTCAGCGATACCTAGAACCAATAGATCATCGATACCCTCAACATACAGACATACTTGGGAATCCGGGTCATGGCGTAAACCATGCTTCCCGAGGATCTTTAAAATATTCTTCCATAAAACAGGGCTTAATCCTCTACGTCCTCTTATCTTCATCTTAAGCCTAATCTTTGAAGACAGTTTCTTCTCCTCCAGTAATGAGTCTACAGCCTTTTCTAGCCTATCCGGATTTATACTATGGGGATAATAGAGGATTCTCTCTGCAGGAACTATTTTCTCAACGAAACCGTATTCATAGCTTCTAGCATACCTATATGCTTCTTCTGGCTCCAGCCTTGAAGAATAGACCATTAATAATCCTGGATATCTTGTCCTTAAAACCATTATTTCATAGTCTTTATGAAATAATACATTACCTATTTCTTCCTCACACCATTCTTCGCTACCAGCCCTACAAGTTACTATTAATACAAGTCTTTTTCCTTCTATTTCGTCCTTCATTTTGGCTCCTCGGCTAGTTTCCTGAGTAGCTCGTCTTGATATTTTGCTTTAACGAGGAATAGGATTATGTCATTGTATCTTATCGTGGTGTTTTCATCGATAAATAATGATTCATCGCCTCGAAGGATCAATATAGGTCTAGCTTTATCATAGTCTATGTCTAGCTCCTTTATCTTTTTACCATCAAGTTCCTTGGCTATCTTGATCGGGAGTAGCCTCGTGTCTCCTCTGAGTATTATTGATAAGTTAAGAATATTGAAATCCTTAAGTATCGAGAGAGCTTGAAACGATATTAGACGGCTTGGATTAATGATATTGTTTATACCCATATAGATTAGTAGGTCATTATAGCCTGTATCCTCTATCTTGGTAATTATTCTCTTGACACCCATTGTTTTCGCTATAAGAGATATGATGACGTTGTCTCTATCATTACCTGTCATAGCTATTAACGCATCTGCCTGATCAATACCGCTATCCTTCAATACTTGGGGATGAGCAGCATTGCCGTGTATTACTAGACAATCAAGTCTTTCTGCGAGCTCTTCGGCCCGTTGTTTGTCTTTCTCGATAACTATTACTTCATGTCCTTCACTGATCAACGCGTTTGCAAGTTCTACTCCTGTATCTCCTCCGCCAGCTATGATTACCCTCATGGCTTGCGAACCACCAATTACCTATGGAACAAGTTATAGAATACTATTATAAATGGAATTACCTCTACTCTTCCTAGCCACATATCGATTATCAATACTATTTTTAGAGGCGCTGCTAGACTCGGTGATGAAAGACCCACCGATAAGCCCGTAGTGGCGAGAGCTGATGCTGTTTCGAAGAGGCTGCTCGATAAGCTGTAACCATATGTCATAAATACTAATGTGCTTATGATGAGGACAAAAATGTACATGAAGAGGAGATTATATGCAAGCCTAATATCATCTTCTTGGACAGGTTCGCTAGATATTTTCACGGGCAAAACCGATCCTTTAGGAGAGATTGCCTGCTTAATATGTCTGGCGAAAGATTTGAACAGAATAATTATTCTAAGCTGCTTAATACCTCCCCCTGTGCTACCTAGACATGCCCCACTGATCATGAGAATTATTAGTACAAATCTCGTAAAATCATTCGAGCCCGTAAGATCTATAGCTGTATAACCAGTAGTAGAAGCCGCCGAGACAACTTCGAAGACCGATTTTGCAAGAGGTACTCCTGATATAAGTGTTAGAAGAAGCGAGCCTATCAAGACCCCTATCGCAAAAGAAGTGATCTGCGGGAGAAACACTTTCTCGCGTCGGTATTTAAAGAGCATATAGTACATTATAAGTGGCTGAGCACTAATAAACATGAAGAACGATACTATCGGCAACATGTTCTCAGGGAAAATACTGTATGTTGAAAAACCACCAGTACTAATCGTAGTCAGCGCATTGATAAGGGCTGAATAAGGAGTCATGCCAAAAACAACATATGCTATAAAAGCAAGCAGTGTAAGGACAGAGTATATTTTAAGTATCTCGACAACATTTTTTCTGCTCAAAGGACTTATTCTGATCTTACCGAGATGAGCTAGGTACAAGTTATACGCTGCCGAACCCGGAGACACCAGGATCGTTAACGTGAAGAACGCTATACCGAGGCCTCCTATCCATTGGTAGTATGAACGTAGGAAATTAATTGTTGGATCAATCATCTCGGGGGATAAACAGGATAAACCAGTAGTCGTTATGGAAGATACTCCTTCAAATAATGCATTGATGAAACTTATGCCTTTAGTCATTAGAGGAGATAATATCATAAAAGGAGGCACTATAAACGCGAAAACCATGATCGTTAATGCTTCTGTAAAACCAATGTTTTCCGGCTGATACTTCTTAGCCAATAGATAACCTATAATATATATGATAATAGTCTCAACTATCATTACAAGCTTGAACGCTAATAATTCCTCAAACAACAACGCATAGATCGTAGGGACTATATTAGCTATAGACAGGACAAGCAAAACATTACCGATATGATGAAGCAACGTGTCCTTACTGTACCTTCGGAACGACAGGCCCCACGACCCCCGCCACTAATAGTACCTCTAGATTTTTTGAAGCACTATGACTTATTACCATCAATATATAAAAACACATTTAACACATATCTCTGAACAAAGATCATTGGTTTCGGGATGAAGACTATGACTCCCCCAGACCCGCTGAGGGATGAGGAGGGTTTCGCGCCCGGACCGTCATCCCTCGAAGAAGATAGACATGATAAACGCATAATTGTCTCGTTTCCATCGCACCCATTAGTGTTTATGTTCTATCTAGTGCTTCTCTTCCCGTTATTTCTAGCCGCACCATATATTTTCGGGTACTTATCATATCTTCTCGGATTACCGAAAATCACTGCGTTTCTAATAGGACCACTTATATTTCTTATGAGCCTCGTTCTCAGCCCGATCAATATCGTGATTAAACGGATAAGGACTGGGAGACAGTTACTTGTTTTTGAGCAGAGATACGTGAATTTCTTCGGGATACCCTTCCCTGTTATAACGCCTAAAATAGTGATGCAAGAAGTAGTCCTTGCGATAAATGTTGGGGGAGCAATTATCCCTATTACTATGAGCATATTGCTATTGTTCAGAATAGCTATGTTTTCCGCCGTATACTTTGTAGAATCACTCGTTGTTATAGCTATAACCGCCGCTATATCCTATGCATCATCACGCGCTATACCGGGCGTGGGAATAGCCGTTCCCGCATTTCTGCCTCCTCTAACAAGCGTTATAGCAACAGCCCTCCTTGTACATGAGACATTTATGGCGATGCCGATAGCGTATATCGGCGGTGTTCTCGGTAGCCTCATAGGTGCTGATCTGCTAAGGCTCAGTAAAGAACTAGAAAAATTCATTGAACAATACGGTGCAACGATGCTGAGCATAGGGGGAGCGGGCACTTTTGACGGCATCTATCTTTCAGGATTAATAGCATCATTATTTGTACCGTTATTCACATAACCAAGATCAGAGAACACACAAGTTTAAATATCGTTAACAACTAAAACCCTAGTCCAGGTGACTAGCATGGCTAGAGGTAAGAAAGGACGCAAAGAGGAAGCCACAGAGACGAAAAGGATAGTGTCTCTCGAGACACAGATCGAGGTCACCGGAGATCTAGTTAAACGATTCGAGCGTGATCTAAAACGTGGTTCCTTCAAAGTTATCACTCCATATCAGTTAGCACAAGCATACAGTATCAGGATCAGCACCGCAAGGAAACTACTAAGGATTGCAAATGAAAAAGGATTAATCAAATTATATAGTGGTGGGAGAAACCCAATATACATTAAAGCCTAAGACGACTATAGTATTTTGCCTAGTTCCTCGTTCTCATAAACTATAGTGTTATTCCTTGTGTTAACTACTAACCAGTTCTTCTCAGGATCAAATATTATTATCTCACCATAGAGTTCGGAAGCTCTAACAATATCATTAATATCTTCAACTCTGATTACTTCTTTATTCCCTTCAATGAATCTACCCTTGAATATTCTTGACTTGTATTTCTGCAGTACCTTACCTGTGCGATATCCGCTGCTATCGTTAATGGTATAATAAGCTACGGCGCCCAGTGATGAGAGCATTATAGTTGCTGATATAAGGGCTGTGTAGAATGTTTTTTCTCGTAGCCATTCCGTATTGAATGAGAGGCCGAGGATCGATGTATTCGTTGGTATGTATGTTGCACTCTCCCTGTTGATGCTTAATGTAGTGTTGTCTATTTTTGTTGTTATAACTCTGTTTAGTTCATTATAATGAACAGTTATTGTAGGTGTGAATGAGTGTACTTGATATGCGTAATTATAATTTATCGTGAATAATACTTTGTATTTTATCGTTATTGTGTATCCTATAGGGTGAAGGCCTATCTGGCTATTTACATCTTTTACGAATTTAGTGTATTTATCGAAGGATAAGTACCCTTTATCAGTAAATGTATTATTTGTGGTTAGCAGGTTTTCGTTGATAATAGGTTTTTTCCACGATGATGTCGATATTTCTACTATTTTGACTGCTTTGATCGATACATTCGTTGGCGATCCGTAATCGGGGTCCTCACCATACCTGTAATTGATCGTAATATTGTATAGTAACCCCTTGGCAAGCATCATGTAGATAGAACTGCTCTTAATCACTGTCTTGTTATCGAATAGTATTGAGGGCTTTATATGATAGGCATAATTGATTTCTGCTCTTGCTTCTAGTATTTTTGTATTTATATTTCTCCTTATATATGAGGGTGTTTTATATGCTAGGCTGAGTGCAGATGCGGATATTATGAATACCGCCATAGATAGGACGAGTACTACTAGTAGTATTTTCTTATAGTTTTTAATTAACTTCATATCTATACCACCTTCTAATTAGTTTAATATAATATGATAAAAACAGGAATAGGAGAATAAGTGATACTAGGAATAATAATCCCATGTAGTATGTGCCAAACAGATTGGATAATAGTATCAAGGGATAGCCTAGATATGGTATGATGAACATTGTTTTACCGATAATCTTATCCTGATCGATCCTCCACGGATCCGCATAATTGTTTGCATCACCCTTCGTGATAACCCGGCTATTTTCAAAGCTGTATATCCTATGAACTATGATAGTACCACTGGTTGAGAACGCTATTATATCTCCCACACTGTATTGTTCCATCTTCTTAACTATGACCATGTCGCCGGGATTGATCTCTGGTTCCATCGAGCCTGTTAGAACTACAAAAGAATGTACTCCTGCAAACTGGGATATTGCTATAATGCCTAGAATTAGTACTGGAGCTATAGCTTTGATCTTGCTAATTATTCCTATTTCCTTTTTGGGTGTAAGCGTTGGGCTATGGGTGAACTTAGTGTAATCGAGGATTACAAGGGCAGCTATTAATCCTATCATTAACATAATGCCTGACATGTACGTTTTTATCATAGGCTGTATGGGGAAGTAGTACCATATGAGATCGACTCCTAGCCTATAGTAGAGTGCGGGGAGAAGACCGTAGAGTATGATAATTATACTTGTAGTTAAATTCATCATTAGTTCTCTTATGAATAATATACTTGTTTCACCAGCATTTGTCGCTAACTGTATTGGTTGTATCATTATAAACGACATGATTACACTAATGAGTATGACGAACACTATGCTCCATTTCTTCAGCATTAATGCCTTTACATGTTCTATGGCCGACAAACTCGTTAGAGTCAGGATAAAGGGTGCTACGACTGCTAGTGGTTCAACGAAGTATATGCTTTTACCGAATCCAAAGAAAATTCCGGAAAAGAACAGGGGAGCTAGAGTTACTGCTATCATTAGGGGTATATAGGTTGAAATTACATTGTATGTTGGTTTCTTATAGATTACCCTCCTATATATGATAGTTATTACTAAGATATTCATAGTGATAAGCACTATGTAGAAAGACATACCGTAAAGTATGTTAAGATACCTAATTAGATATGTTAATATCAGTAATAGAAACGGTATAATAATCGATAAGTAATCCTTAGTCGATGATAACAAATTCTATCTCACTTTTTCATTATTTTATACAAAAGGGTTTGTATATAGGGGTTGAAAAACATTCCCCCTAATTTATGCGGTTAACTTATATATTACCTGCCCGAGGGCACATTACTATCGTATTCGTTCCACTGGATCGCATCATAGTATATTATGAATGTTAGATTTGCGTTCTGCGGCATGTCCTGGAGTATTGTTATGTCGAAGCTAATATCGGCTGTTTGTCCTGGGTGAAGCTGTAATCCGAAGTTGTCTCCCCACCACATGAGTATGTCGGGTTTACCGTCTCCGTTTAGATCAATCATTGTCCCGTTTGCGTTCTGCTCACTATATACTGAATAGTATGTCGATGTCCCGGTTCCATTGTAGAACCTTATACGCCATATCTTGAGCGGTATTGTTCCCGAGTTTACCACTGTGAACCCTATGTGTGTATAGTACCATGGGTATCCATTTACGATTGTAACGTTTAATGCATCATAATCTCCATCACCATCTGTATCGATTAGCTTCACATATGTTGTTCCGACATCCTTGTTTTCAGGGACCGGTATGATTTCTTTCTGCGGTATTAGCGTATAGTTCACCATTTGGTCAGGTGTATTTACAGGGTCAGTCGTTGATACCGTGCCATATTTGAATGCAAAGTCTAGTTTGCCTGTGTTTACATAGTTGTTTATTAGTAGTGTTTGATACCACATTGCATAGGCTACTATTGAGCCCACGAGCATTACGAGCGCGAATATTCCGATTATTGCGATTTGTTTTCTCATACATGTTCACCTTTCGTGATTGGAGGTATTACCCCCATGAAAAACTTATCATTAACATTATGTTACGTATACACCCTTGTTACCTACCAGCTGAGCTAGGTACTTCGTTCCACTGTGCAAATGTTAGCTGTACTTCGAATGAATATGTCGTTAATTCTTCAGCTGCCTGCTTGACACCTATTGTTAGATAGTAGGTACTGTTCTCATTAGGATGTATTTGTGTATCTTTAGGTATTCTTAGGCTTACACAAAGTGCTGTCTTGTTTAAGTCCTCAGATATATGAGGACGAAGCAGTTTAACTGGTATAGTGCCTATATTGGTGACGTTGAATTTTACTGTTACACAATAGCCTGGATATGCATTTACAATCGTAACATTTAGCTTGATCGTATTGTTTTGGTCATCGTATCTTTCAGGGGTAACGATTACATGTGCGACATCCTTGCCTTCATCGTTATTGAACTTTTCACCGCACTGAGGATCCGGTCCATTGTCGTTTGTTTGCCATCCACCGAATGCTACACGTACTTCACCTGTGTGAATGTACGTGTTTATCCGTATAGTTTCAGACCACATGGCTAGTGCTGAGCCAAACGCTACGAGGAGCGCGGCCAGCATTAGCACTCCAAGGGTTTTAGTTAAGGCGTACATCTTTTCACCTTAGGGGATAGGGTTGTGGATATACTTATATTTAGGAGAGGCAGGTTTTCTCCAGAGTTTGTATATGGAGTTTGTATATGTATGAATTCTCTATACAAAGAAGTTTCCGGAAAATAAAATGTCTAAACTATAAAATAAAACAGACCAAAAAGAAGATCTTGTTTTTAGAAAATAATAGGTGTCTTGAACCTATATGAAATAAAGATAAATAATTATTGAATGCCTAGAGTATTCTCAGCTCTCTAATTGTGAATCTTTCTTTTAGCTGTCTAAAACTATCACATCTTAATAAGTTGAATAAGTGCGCCAGGTATCTTTTGACGTTTAATACTTTATCCTCTGATACGAACAAGACCACGTTGTAGCCTGTGTCTAAAGATACGATTATTAACCATGACAGGATATGTTGAACCTCGATCTCTGTTGCTTCTTTGGAGAGAAAACCAATTATGTATTCTTTATCCTTTATTTTCAGATATAAGTCGACAAAATATGTTCTCGCAGACTGGCCTTTAATGCTTGTGCCTAGCCGTAGCGATTGCTCTATGCCGATGCATTCGGCTTCGCTACCTATTTCTTTACAAAATTCTCGTATGTTGTGTATTAGTCGCTGGTTAGAAACCATCGTGTTTTTCATTATCTTCCTTATCCTCGTAATGAGCATCAGAAGTCTTGCACCGAGGGGTGTTATTTTGTACATTTTCTTATCTTTTCCATTGCTAACGATTTCTAGGGCACCGTTATTTACTAAATCTGCAAGAATTGTTTCTAGGCTTCTCGTGTTTAGATTAGCTGCGTAGAGAATACGTGTTTTCTTAGCGCTTCCCTCTCTTTCAACATATTTAAGAATGGCCTCGATAACCTCTATCTTGTTTCGATTACGTCGCTCTCTTTCCATCTCGCCCAACTCATAGTTAAGGTAAAAACACCGTGTATGTACATGTTATACATAAAAATACTCTGTTATAAAATTTTTGTATAATTTCTTCAATTCCAACCACATAGAGTTTCATGGTATAAAACAATATATACAAGCAATTAATTGCAAAGACAAACCATAGGACAGGGAAAAAGCGTTATAAAACCAGGCAGAACTACAAATCTATACGGCTAAGAATAACTGCGGCGGTCGTCTAGCCTGGACTAGGACGCCGGCCCTCCAAGCCGGAGATCCCGGGTTCAAATCCCGGCCGCCGCACCATTCTCTAATCAACATATAACCATTTTACTTTCTCATTCATATGGTATGATTACATTAAATTTCCATCCAATACATTATATAGTATGGTAGGTGGTACGCTCATGGCCTTGTACCGTGTAGCCAAAATTGCGAAAGACTTCTATGTTCTCCGACTAGATGATACAGAAACAAAATACTTTGAAGGCATATGGGAGATCCCCGAAGGTATAACCTATAACTCCTACTTGCTTACACTACCTGATAAAACCGTATTGTTTGATGGATGGAAAAAGGATTACTCGGAAGAGTTCATAGAGGCGGTAAAAAGCATTGTTGATATCAATGATATCGACGTAGTAGTTCTTCATCATATGGAGCCGGACCATACAGGTTCTATACCTGTCCTCTTATCTAAAATGAATAGACAGCCAACAATATATGCCCATCCAATGGCTCGTCCAATGCTCATCTCATTCTACGGCCTGAAAATACAGAGGATCATAGCGGTTAAGGATAAGGATACCTTAGATCTTGGGGATGAGAAAATCACTTTTATTCATACGCCATGGCTACACTGGCCGGAGACTATCGTTAGTTATCTAGAGAGACATAATGCATTGATCACATGCGACGTTTTTGGAAGCTATTCCGTGCCAAAAGGGATCTTTGACGATGAGTTAAACGAAGAAAGTATAAGTGAATACCTTCGTTATGCAAGGAAATACATGGTCACAGTCATAGGATATTATAGAAACCATGTTATCCCGGCGCTCAATAAGATCGCTGCTCTAGGTATACAGCCATCACTAATCGCGCCTGGACATGGCTTGATATGGAGAAAGAGCCCTGGCAAGATCATAGAGGCCTATAGGGCCTTCGCTGAGAGTAGGTACGATGATAATAAGATAACAATGATATATACTTCCATGTATGGATTCGTCGAGAAAACCATGGAAAAAATCAAGGATTATTTAGAGAATAACGGCTACAAAATAGCCGAGCACAAGTTCACAGACAAGGATGAACCATTAGTCTCAGAAATACTCCTTGACGCTGATACATCGAAAGCTCTTGTGGTAGGGATCAGTAATTATGAGGCCTCACTACATCCCCATATGGATAATATTCTCAACATACTAGCCAAGAAAATCAAAGCTTCAAAACCCGTTCTACTAGTCACAGTTTATGGATGGGGCGACGCAGCAAAAACACTTGCTAAGAAGAAACTAGAAAACACACCACTTAACCCTGTAGAATACATTAGTTTAAGAGCCGGAGCAATACCCGATACCGAAATGATAAAGAATTTTCTCGAGAAAATAAAGGAGTAATTGCCCAGGGCCTGGTGAACAGAGCTGAGCACCGATAAAGACGTGGTAAAAACAGCTATAGAGATGTACAAGGACGAAGTAGAGACGAGTATTATCTATAGAGAGCTTTCAAAATACACAAAGGATCCCGAGATATCAAAGAAACTATTAGAGCTCTCAGAAGTGGAGAGAAGCCACGCCGATTTCTGGAAAGACTTTCTAGAAAAAAGAGGCGTTGATCCAACCAGAATAAAAATCAACAAAACACTATTACGTCTCAAAATAGCGTTGTTCAAAATACTAGGATACGGCTTAACACTCAAGATCCTCGAGCTAGGGGAAGACGAGGCTATCAAATCCTATTCTAAACTCCTAGGCTCTCCCGAGTTGTCCGATGATGAAAAACAAAGGCTTAGAAAGATACTTGAAGACGAGCTCGTACACGAGGAGGAGTTCGAGGAGGAAGAATCTAGGCTTAAAGATTTCCTAATGCATGTAAGAGACGCTATTCTAGGCATGAACGACGGCCTGGTGGAGATACTCTCGGTATCCGCCGGTTTGGCCGGTGCGTACGGTGATCCAATATATGTTGCGCTAGGCGGTTCAATCGTCGGCATTGGCGGAGCCCTCTCAATGGCTGTAGGTACGTATATTAGTGTGAAGGCTCAGAGAGATGTGAAGCTAGGCACTCTCGAAAGGATAAAGTTGGCGGCGAGATACGCCACTAATATATTGGTTGAAAGGGTTAAGGCGAGCTTACTGAAAAGAGGGTACAGCAGAGACGCCGTTGAGAAAATAGGGGAGGATGCAAAGGCCAACCCGGATATTCTGAGTAAAATACTTGCTGAAGAGGAATACGGTATATCAGAGGAATCTATAGAAAATCCGAGAATAGCTAGTCTTTACACTGGTATTTTCTATATTATAGGAGCATTCGTACCGCTTATACCATACTTCCTAGGCCTCCCGATACTATATGCGCTTATACTATCGTTTCTTATGGCTGCATCAATGCTCGCTGTCTCGGGAACGATAGTTGCTATATCATCGGGCCTCACAATAAAGAAAAAAGTCGTCGAACTAGTGTTGTCCGGCCTGGGATCAGCACTGGCTACTTATGGGATAGGAGCGCTAGCATCGCTACTCTTTGGTATACATACCGGGTGATAAATTAATGGTGAGCGCGAAGTGTTACCAGCATTAACATTATTTCTTTTATTCATAGGAGCATTAGCCGTAGGATTCGTCTCCGCGATCAGCGGTATCGGTGGAGGCAGCCTGATCGTACCATACATGATCCTCGTACTGGGTTTTGACGTGAGAGTCGCTGTTGCCACTAGTCTTGTCGCAATAATAGTTACGTCATCTGTTGCCGCTAGCCAGTACTTAAAGGATAAGATTGTCGATCTAAAAACAGCGCTTACACTTGAACCCATTACAACCGTTGGAGCCATTATTGGCGCACTAATAACCACTTCTATTCCTCCGAACATAATTAAGGCCGGGCTGGGATTCATACTGTTATATGTATCGATCTCTATGCTTGTAAAAACGCTACGCCGTAGAAGCCCTAGGGAATCCGCGGCGAGCAAAACAAGTAGTGCTAGAAAGACAATAGCATTACTGGTGTCTTTCCTCGCAGGATTATTATCTGGTATGTTTGGCATAGGAGGAGGAGTCCTCAAAGTACCTATCATGGCAGGGCTTCTAGGGCTCCCTATAAAGACCGCTGTTGCAACGAGCTCGTTCATGGTAGGCTTAACCGCTACAGGTGGAAGCATAGTATATGTATCTAAGGGGATCCCGGACCCATCAGCAGTAGCGGCTCTTGCACTAGGTATTATTCCGGGAGCTTATCTAGGAGCTAAGAAACTGGAAAGACTTAGGCCCAGAACAGTTAGATTAGTATTTGCGTTCATACTGCTCTATGCCGCTATTAGACTGATTTTATCAGTAGCACATATACTATGAGGTGAAGTCTTATGAGAGAATACCATGTATTAAGATATGGTGTGTTGCTAGGCTTAATAATTCTTGTAGCCGGGCTCATAATCTCAGTATTTGCTGATATAAATATAGTATTATGGATCGGGATATACGTTATTATATCAACGCCGATAACATCTGTGATATTTATATTCGTTAGGAATCTGATTAAAGGAAATAACACAATTGCTATTCTCGCGCTCATTGAAGTACTTGTTGTAATATTTTACATACTCATAGCTATACACGTATTATGACGACTTAATATAGAGTTTCTTGTCTTCGAACATTACCTCAAAGTATCTTTGCGGGGGAGATGATAACCTCATTTTTCTGATATAGATTAATCGTTTAACCATTCTACCGGTCCTTTCAAAATTCATCTCGATAATACTGTCACACATAGTGCTGAGCCAAACGTATAGTTTTTCTTCAACGCCTTTCTCATATATCATGGATAGCATGATCGTCGCGTTTGAACTCTTAGAGTAATAGATTAGATCTCTAACGTATCTGTGGAAATCATGGCCGAACTCCTTCCATAGACTATATAGTCCGTCGATGAATATCACTATTGGTCTGGTAAAGTCGACGATTCTATTGATTATGCTGAAGAACGAGTTTATTGTTATGGTTCTCGGATTAATTGATCTTATTTGTAGTTTTCTTCTGATATTATCTATACTGAATCCTAGGAACCTAAGGGTCTCGTATAGTTGTTGTTCTGGCTCATCGAAACTAATGTAATATACTTGTTCTCCGTTCTTAGCCATGTTGTATGCCATGGTTAACATTAGTATTGTTTTACCTACGCCTGACGGCCCGGTTAGGAGTGTCGATGTACCTCTTATTAATCCGCCGCCTAATATGTCGTCGAAACCAGGTATTCCTGTAGGTATCCTTATTTCGTGATTTATACTGCTTTTTAGCTCCTTTAGGATACCGTGCGGGTGTATGATAACACCGTATTCTTTGCTTACATCTAGCTCGTAGATCATGCGTGTATGTGGTATGTTCTTTATCTTTGCGAGTTCAATGAATCTTCTAGGAGCACCGTAGGATGGCTGTTCCATCTTTATCCTTACTATGATATCAGAGATCATTTCTGCTCTAGATCTCAAACCATGTAGAGTGCTACGGGAAATCATTAATACTATACAGTTCTTTGAGCCACAGTTCGATTTTATCATTTTCCTTATCGAGATTAGATCAGATGTTGAGGCAAACTCTATTATCGGATCGATAAAGTCTATAACTATTAATCCGGGCCCATATGTGTCGATTATATCGTTGAGAAGCTGTGAGATCGTTATAAGTCGGTCTGAAACTGGTATTATCTCGAAAGCATAGTACTTGAATTTATCCTCAATCAAGTATTTATTGAGATCAGTTCTCAATATATTCGAAAATATATCTTTGATATCATTAAGCTCTAATAAAACACCAATCCATGCTACGTTTTGACCATATTTCTCCAGAACCTCTTTAGCAATGCTTGCACTGAATATTGTCTTCCCCGCACCTGTTGGTCCTTCGACAAGTATAATTGTGCCTGGCACCAATCCACCTACAATATCCCGTATGAACTCTATGTTCTTCGCCATGTATATTGCACCTATTTTACACTGCAATGTATTATTATTACAGTATGAGTTATTTATCGTATTCTTTATATCGTTTAAATACACTAATTCGATTTTAAGAACAGAATACAGGATTTTTGAAAAACACTAAAGGATACAGATATTTATGTTTCGGGAAAAGATTCTGTTTTCTAATCCGAAAAATAAGGATCTAGTGCTCTATCACCAGCATCTCCTAATCCGGGAACTATGAAATAATTCTCGTCAAGCTCTTCATCTACAGCACATACTATAACACGGCTCACCGCAGCGTTTCCAAGAATCCTCTTAACTCCTTCTCTACTCGCAATTACTGATACTACTATGATTTTTGATGCGCCCCTGCTTTTTAGAAGATTTACAGATTTATTGAGCGTAAAACCTGTTGCTAGCATTGGATCGAGTAGGACGACTTCTTTTTTACGGAGGTCTCGTGGGAGACGTGTATAATAGATTTCGACGTCTGGATAATCATTTTCTTTCTCGATTCTTCTCGCAGCAATTAAGCCTATGCCGGCCCAGGGCATCGATTTTATAAAACCGTATAGTAGCGGTAGTGAGGCGCCGAGTACTCCAACAGCTATTAATTCACGAGAAGGCCTCAGCCCGTTAGCTATTCCCAGCGGTGTTTTAACGTCTATTTCCTCCCAATCGAGATGTTTGGCAACTTCAAATCCTAAGTAGAACCCTATCTTTTCCATGTAGTCCCTAAATATAGGTGGTTCTGTCTTGTAGTTTCTGAGAATGGTTAGATAATGTTTGATCAGTGGATTATCAATTATTACAATTCTTCTATCCATTGTGCCCTGCAAACCTTTAGAACTTATAACACTATTATATTTATCGCTGGGGATAATATGAAGATCTTAATTCTAGGATATGGAAGCTACGATGGATACTTGTTCAACTCATGCCTCGACATAGCACTTGAATTAGGTAGGAAACTAAGAGGGAGACATCGAGATACACTAGTAAAGATACTGCGTGTCTCATTAAGAGAAGTAATGGATTTCTTCCTGAACAAAGTCCAGCAGATCAATCCAGATATCATTGTCGGCCTTGGAATGTATCCTGGTGCTAGACAACCAATACTCGAGGCTGCAGCGATCAATATAGCTAGTTATAAGATCCCTGATGCAGATGGGGTGATACATGATTTCAAAAAACTATACAATGATGGTGAATTATTATTGACACCATTATTTGATCCCTTAAGCATGATTAATGAGTGTAGGAAAAAAGGTCACGATATAATTGTTGGGTTGTCAGCCGGTACTTATCTCTGTAATGCTTTAGCCTATAACATTTATAGATGGAGTAGAAAAACAGGTCGTTCTGGAGTGTTCTTTCATGTTCCGATGACTACGAATACCCTTCTACGGAATAAAGCGGTCATAGATGAAAAACGTTATCCCTTAGTTCCTATTGTGGAATGTGTTGAATCGATTTATTGTGTAATAAGTAAGATACTAGATCGCTTCGAGAAGCATTGGTCTGACAAATAAGACTCCCTTCACACTATTGATCTCTTTAACAAGATCCCTTATTATTTGAGAATCTCCTCTAACTAGGATTGCAAGCATACATTTTTCTCTGGTTAGATGAACGTGTAGTGTTGCAATTATAATATCTATGTATTCATGCTGAATATCAGTTAGTTTTTCATCAACGCCGTGGATATCGTGGTTGTAGACTACACCTATTACTCCGGCTACTTTTCCTTTAAGCCGCCATTTATTCTCGGCTATGAACAACTGGATTGCTTCTTGGATAGCTCTAGAACGACTCTTTATTCCTAATGTTTTCATACATTCTCGTAATCCCTTATCTAGATCTTCGTTAAGGTATACTCCGAATTTCACGCCATGAGCTCTTTTTCCACTCAATATTTTCACCTAGTTATTTAGACAAAGTCTAGGAAAGAATATCTGCTGTTACTCCCCAAACACGTAGCAGGAGAGGCGTGTTTGTCCATTTTTTCACTTCTTCCAAGGCATCTAGGCCGAACATTTCTCCGGAAGATGTTATCACGTGGGCCCCCACTATGTTTTTCTGCGGGTCAAGCAGTATCTTGGCTTCATCACGAGAACCTCTTTTCTTAACCGTTACATAGAGGAACTTATAACTTGCAATGTCCTTATTTTTGAGAAGCTCGTTTACGACATCCATGTCAAACGCATCAATCTTTGAATCAGCTAATAGCTTGGAATTGAAGAGTATCTGGGCGACTGTCACAGGATCAGCTAGTTTAAGACTTCCTTCCTCAATGGATATTTTAGGCTTAGGCGTCTCTACTACTGTTTCGGCTGGCTTCTCAACCAGTGTTTCAGGCTGGACTTGTTCCTCTATTTTTGCCGCTATAGGCTTCGTCTCCTCCGCCGCGGGTACAGGTGTTGTCTCACTAACACTCGGGACGGTCTCGGCTATGACTTCTGGGCGTTCTTCTATACGTGTGCCTCTTATTTCTTCTACTTCCTTACGTGCTCTTTCCAAGAGTTTCCTTAGAATAACTGGTTCTTTTTCTCCAGGCTTATATTTGCGGTCGACAGGCCCATTTCTTCCAAGATAGGATCTTAGTTCTTGTACAAACTTATTTACGAGCCCTGCTATTGCTCTCCTATTCTCGCCGGAGATTTCTATGGTTAGGTTAACGGTTGTCGTCCCCGGGAATAATACTTGGAGCTTAGCGTTTATCCGTATTTCAACAGTTGAACCGACAGCCTCAATCATTATGTCGTAATCGTCTAGGAGTTCTACTCTGAATAATAAGATGTCGCGAAACCTTGTTAGCCCTTTCCTCAGATTTATTTCCGCCAATACACCTTCTTTGGCTCTTTTAACGCTTCTGACAAAAGATAAGTACTTCAATAGTTCTTCTAGATCGATTAAACCCAGTCTAACCCTATCTATTTCTAACGGTGAAACTACTACTCTTTTAAAAACTAGTGATGACACTTATTGTCACCTTTTTCCATATCCTATTATATATCAATGACGTAATAGATATAAGTATATATTTTGTCACGTAGTATATTATTGGGCCGTTATATCATTGTACTATTCATTATGATGTTCCCACATCTATCTGTACGGTATCGTTTGCTAAATCAATTGAGAAATTCGTCAATGAAGTGGGTCCGAGATTTTCTATTTTTGTATTTATAGGCAATTGTTTCTTTTCCAAATAATAATGAACAGTTGAACTCATAAATACTATGCTTTTACCAGTGGTTAGCTTATAGTAATCATAGTACTTGTCACCACTGTTTTCCTTATTATCTCTTCTATAATATATGAAGTATCCCTCAATAATCCTATTATCACGTACTGGATTGATACCTAGTATCCCTATAGCTATTCCGTGCTTAACGATCTCTGGATTCTCCACTACTTTCCCAAGTATTTCCTCAGGGATCTTCCGGAAATCCTTACTTGATAAATATTTGACCAATCCATACGTATCAGATCTTCCGTCCTGATAATTCGTAAAGAACCCCGTAAAAGTACCATTCATGATTAGCCACACATCATAATTGTCATCTGTATAGAAGTGAAACGGGTGTGTGTCATTAAGCGCTTTGCTATAGCCTGGAGACGCTAGTCTTGCGTGGACTAAAAGCGCCGCAGTACTATTCTTTTTTCCGAGATATCCCAGAATACTGATTAGTTGATCGTATCCTTTGTTATCAGAATATATTGGTTCTAATGATTTGTACTCGTAGACCATGTTACTTGTTATTACGGTATATCCCCATCCATCATTATGCCTCCTCTTCTTACCATTAGTGCGTTCTGCCAAAAACGGATCGTACTCGGCAGCTCTTCGTAGCGATTCTATGAGATCTAGGGGTAGCTTTGACCTTATATCATCTTTTGAAAAAACAGCTACGATCATCCTGCACATCCGTATTCACCATTATTAATGGTAGGGTCTTAGGAACTCTTTATTTATAGATCTTTACTTTCTCACCCGTCTCAACCTTGAGGATATCCGCTGCACTTGATTTATTGATGCCTATTTCGAAGTAGCCCCAGGAATTGATGTAGCATGCAACTTCTCCTTCCGGTACATTACTGAAGCTACGAACGTATGGGCATTCAAAGCCACGGGATCCGAGGATAACGTTGATTTTATCGCCTATTTTTACACCTATTTTCTCTACGAGCTCTTTCTTTATGTTGCTCATAATATTGCCGAAATGATCAATGTATATGATCCTGCCTTCGACACTGTTACCTCTGATCATTGGTGCTGGAATATCTATTTTCACGTATTCATCGATTGGCCTGCCCAGCTGTTCAGGCTTGATCCCACGAGATAGCCATGCAGCTATTGGTGCGAATATGTCCCTGCCGTGGAAAGTACCTGAAACCTCCGGGAGTCTAAATGGCGATTCCGATACATCATATAGGCCTATTACACCGTCTTCTTTGGCCAGCAACGATAAACACCCATTATCAGGGCCCACGAGATAATAGTTTCTGGTCACAATAAGGATCGCGCGGCGCGAGCTACCGACACCTGGGTCTACTACGCAGGTAAAGATTGTTCCTTTGGGAAAATACTTTGCTGATACGAGGAGGATTACTGCCGCAGCGTTTATATCGAATTTTCTCACATTATGTGTAAGATCAATTATTTCGGCACCTGGGTTGATCGATTTAATAACGCCCTTCATAACACCAACATACGGATCTCTAAGGCCAAAATCAGTTATTAGAACCACTGGTCCAACCAATCTAAACCACCGCTTACCCGAGTATCATCAAAGATTAGGTTATATTAAGCAAAAATAAATGATACTAGTGGTTGCCGGGGATGGAGCCGATGGGCGGGCTGAACAGTGATGAACCATTGTAGCCACAACCCGGCAACCCATGAAGCTTATAACCATGCAAAAATAATCACCTATACAGGCCCGATGACAGGCAGCGGATAAACGGATCATAAGATGAAGACACATCACGGGGAGGGCCAAACAAATTTATAAACTAAGAACACGGTTACAACACTAATCGGAAAAGAACCAGCGGGCCCGTAGCTCAGCCTGGTGGAGCGCCCGGCTGATAACCGGGAGGTCGCGGGTTCAAATCCCGCCGGGCCCACTATTCTCGCTATGAAAAACATTTTAAAAACTATATACTTAATTGGTGTAAGAATTAGTGTTCACACACGATCAAAAGTATGGATTTCGCATTATTCTTGATCATATTCGTCTTTCAAATTTAAGTATATACAACGAGGCTTTACTACTTGCAAGTAAGGGTTACGGGTACAAAAAGATTACAAAAATGCTTTGTAAAAAATATAATATGAGAATAAATTACTCTACAGTATATAAATGGATACACAATCTTAATTCTCCATTAGGTCGTTACAATTACCCGGAAATATCTCCGGATTTATCATATGTTATAGGTGCATGGCTTGGAGATGGCACACTTGCATATAGAAAATCAAAACACGAATATATTGTAAAATTGCTTGTAAAAGATTATGATTTCGCAAAAGAATGGGGTAGAAGACTATCACGTGCACTCCAACGTAGCAGACCATACAAACCTGTTTGGGACAAGACTAACAAGCGTTGGTGTGTTAGAGGGTATAGTAAAATATTATATCTACTTTTGTTTGAGACACGTAGAAATTTATCAGTTATAAAAGAAATCGTATCTTCTTATCCAGCTGAAGCTATACGTGGGTTTTTTGACGCAGAAGGAAGTGTGATTAATAATCCACCAACTATTATCGCTTGCAATACAAGACTTGATATAATAATATTATTTAAAAAAACTATTATCAAAAATTTCTATTAAATCTAAGATTTCTATGCGACACAGAAAACCAGTCATGAAATGCCCAAAAACAGGAAAAATCTACTTAAGGAGAACTAGTACACTATATTGTTTAAAAATAACACATATTGATGAAATAATCAAATATTCTAATATGGTAGGATTTTCGATTGAAAGAAAACAATCCAGATTGAAATGTTTCTTAAAGAATAGAACATAGTCATGTTTACTCTCCATATAATATACATTGATTTCTCAAAGTGTTTCATTCTAATGTTGTAAGGAATTTTATATTAATTTTAATTAAGATTCATAAATTCGAATCCCCCCGGGCCCACTATTCTTCTCTTCTGATCCTCATTGTTTCAGTAATGTTTGTTGTTGGTATTATGTGGGGTGTTGGTGTGAGGTATTTTGCTAGTTTTGTTTCCATTGGGTTGAAGAGCAGGTATATGTTGTCGTATGTCTTGTTTTCTTTGTAGAGTAGTGTGGTTATTGCTGCTAGTCCTAGTGGGCTTGATACGAGTACTGGTTCTCCTTTTTCTCCGAGACTTGTTATTAGTTCTCTTATTCTTTCTGGGTTATAGCTTGTAATTTTTATCATATCTTTCTTTGTGAGAGTTATGCGTAAAGTATCATAGTCTATATGGTCTGTGATCTGTTTTGAAGGGACATGTATTCGTGGGGTTATTTCTCTGTCAACTAGTTCTTCGACGAGGATCTTCAGAACCCATAGCTGGATTGTCCCGCCGGGGATTAAGTCTATTTGTGTATCGCCTGTTATGAAATCAAATATTTTTGAGTGCTGCGCCCATGGTGTGGGCGGCACAGACATTATTTTCTGTATCTTCAGGGGATCGAGGTATCTATAATATAGTTTTTCATCACAATTGAGAACAGCTAGTAAATAGGTTATCCTTGAAATTATCGATTCTATACCTTGGGCCTTGAGAAAAACTATTTCTTCACGCAATCTCCGCTCAAGTACTCTAGATACGTCTAGCATAGTCGAACGTATTTTATCGTAGTATTGCCTGTATTCACGGTATTTTTCCATATAGACATGCGTTTTAACCAGAAAAGCGTCTGTATATGGATATATCACATGCGATAACAGATAGATATTTTTCAGCGCTTCGTCGACATCATATGGATTATTTAGAAGCATGGCTTTCTCTGTAAAGAAATCTATTAACTGGCCAAACAAAGCTATGTTCAATACCTGCGATTCCCGCATATAGACGCTACCATGGAGTGATTCTAGGAGGTTGGAGAATTAATGGTTCATTCTTATCGATAAATAGCTCGCCAGCAATTATTACCGTGTCCGGCGGATACCCCGATCTTAGGAGATCCCTATAGTTCCTATGAGTAACGAGTTTAGGTGGTATGGTTATCCTGTAGAGGACTATATCTGCTCTCATATCCTTGACTATTCTACAGTCACCCATACCTAGTGCTTTGTAGGGTCGCCATAATACGTTTATGAGCTCGACATCTTCCGGCTCAATATTATTCCTGCTCAGTAGGGCTGACACGTTATAGGTGTGTAGCCCCCTGAGATCCAATAGTTTGCAAGAATCATTTAGTTTGTTTGGACCACATATCTCGTTCCACCTAAATAATACATTGTTTATAGAGATACCATTATCTCCAAGTTTACCCTTAATATACACGTCTTTCTGATCCATGACGACTTCTTTCTCTATGAGGACTGCAGGGAATTCTAGCTCCTTTAATACATTCCTCACAATACTATCTTCGTCATCGACAATTATTGGTAGGGTAACACCATTCATTATCAGCTCATACAATGCGGCTCTTACGAGCTCCTTCTTATCAATACTGCCGTACATGGCTATGTCTCTATATCTTTCAGTCAATGATACAAGAGCGCTGAATCCGGGAAATGCGAGATATTCTCCATTGTAGTCTAGAACTAGTTCGGCAAATTCGTACTCTACAGGTATTTCTTCGCCGAGATCAGCTATGCGGTCATTGTCTATGTATATATAGATCTTCTTAAACCCCTCGTTGTCCGGGACAAGGACGTTTTTGAGCAAGATCCTGATCGCTGAGCTCATGCTGCATCACACCTATAGGTATAAAGTGTCAGCTAAAGGAATTATCTTCATCGCTAGCTCTAACCGGGGAGTACTCATCATCCAGGACTTGTTCTAGGAGGAGGACGGTATTAATTCTTGTTTTCATTACGAATATATACATGAATATATAGGTATATTCAATTGGTGTACACCCATGCATGGATGGAGTGGCAAGATTCTACGCGTAAACCTATCCAAGCAAAAAATAAGTGTGACTGACATAGATCCTGCTATCCTCAAGGATTTCATAGGTGGACGAGGACTAGCCATTAAGATCCTATGGGACGAGCTCCCGGCAGGAGTTGATCCTCTATCACCATACAATAAGCTAGTATTCGCGGTCGGACCCCTGTCAGGTATGCCCCTACCGAGCAGCGGCAAAATGATCGTTGCCTCGAAAAGCCCGCTGACAGGGGGATATGGCGATGGGAACGTCGGTACGATGGCGAGCGTCCACTTACGCAGAGCAGGATACGACGCAATAGTGATCGAGGGTAGGGCTAGGAAACCAGTATATCTCTACATCGAGGACGACAAGGCAGAAATCAGAGACGCCGAACACTTATGGGGGCTAGACACCTTTACCGCGGAAGACAAGCTTATCGAAGAACACGGCAAGAATATCGGTGTCCTACTGATCGGTCCCGCGGGAGAACACCAGGTTAGATACGCAACAGTGATCTCCATGAAGGGAAGAAGCGGTGGAAGACCAGGTATGGGCGCAGTAATGGGTAGTAAGAACCTTAAAGCCATAGTGATAAAAGGCACGAAAGAACCAAGTATCGCTGAGCCCGAGAAGCTGAGAGAAGAAGCTAAAAAAGCATACGATGAAGTACTCAAGGCAGAAGGCTATGATTTCTGGATAAGACAAGGAACAATGATGACCATTAATTGGAGCAATGAAAACAGCGTCCTACCAACAATGAACTACAGGGAAGGAGTATGGGAGTATTACGAGAGGATAAGCGGCGACCTAATGGAGAAGATAAAGATCAAGCGTAGGGGTTGCCCCTACTGTAACATGCAGTGCGGTAACGTTGTAATTGACGACGTAGGAGAGGAGAGCGAGCTCGACTACGAGAACGTAGCAATGCTTGGAAGCAACATATTACTACCAGACCTCAAGAGAGTGGCAGAACTCAACAAACTATGTGATAAGCTTGGACTGGACACTATATCTATGGGTAACGTCCTGGGATTCCTTATGGAAGCGTCTGATCGCGGACTCCTCGACGAGAAGATCGGGTGGGGAGACTATAAGGCGGCGAGACAACTAATCATCGACACAGCCTATAGGAGGGGGCTAGGATATCTCGCGGCAGAAGGAGTAAGAATAATCTCGAGACATCTAGGCAAAGAAGCCGAAGAATTCGCCATCCACGTGAAAGGATTAGAAGTATCGGCATACGACTGCCACGCAGCCCCTGGAATGGCTCTAGCATATGGAACATCCCCGATAGGAGCACACCATAAAGACGCATGGCTCATAGGCCTCGAGGTCAAGATGGATAGGTTCAGCTATGATAAGGTAAAGGTTGAGAAACTATTATTCCTACAAAGAGTACGTGGAGGAATGTTCGAATCACTAACAACATGCCGTCTACCATGGGTAGAGCTAGGAGTGAACCTAGAACACTATCCTAGAATGCTGTCATACATCACAGGTGTAACCTATACTATGGAAGACATCTACACCGTAGCAGACAGAATATACAACCTGATCAGAGCCTTCTGGATAAGGGAGTACGGATGGTGGGACAGAACAATGGATTATCCGCCAATAAGGTGGTTTAAGCACCCACTGACGAAAGGCCCATTCACGGGAGCAAAGCTAGACCTAGACAAGTACAATGAAATGCTAAACCTATATTACCAGATGCGTGGATGGGATGAAAACGGAGTACCACGCGAGGAAACACTGAGAAAACTAGGCCTCGACTACGTGATCCCTGTTATAAAGAATGTTGCTCACTAAACCCTTTTTTACAACAATAATTGTTTCTCAATTCTAGCGAGCCATAATCATTCGGAGATAACAGATACTTTGCCGGAAGGATGAGATCACCATGAGGAGGATCATTGTAAGAGGAATTGTTATGTCAGGACTTGGTGAAGGCCGAAAATACGTCACCCTATATGCGGATGAATTTAGAAAACACATAGGGATAACTCCTTATCCAGGGACACTTAACATTAGACTAGAAAAACCGCTAGACGATATCCTGTCGAGACTCAAACACATAGTGGTTGAGCCGCCTTCTAAAGAATTCTATCCAGTCCTTCTTTACTGTGCAGAGCTCGGAGGCCATAAAGTCTATCTCGTACGTCCGATTAAGACACGCCACGATAATAGGATCGCTGAAATAATCTCTGATAAGTATCTTCGCGGAGAACTGGGTTTAAAAGATGGTGATGAAGTAGTTTTAGAGATAATGGATTGCAGTAGTCAGGAAAGCTGCTCTGGTGATCTATAGGGGCATATACGCTGGAATATACAGTACTTGCACTCCCACTGCCATCTGGGATGAACACTATTATATATTAGTTCACGGAGCATGGTCTCTATATCAATGGCAGTTCTATCAATACTGAACTCCAATAACCTGTCAGGAGTAATATAGATCAGTATTCCCTTGTCTAGATCGAGCATATTTAGATAGATCTGTAGCTGTAGTATATGGTGCTCCCGGGGAAGATTATGGTTTCCTCTACCACTTTTTATCTCGACAACTATTCCTTCTTCTTCATTATAGGCGTCAACTCTGCCTTTGAGAATATATTTTTCGTCATCAATAGTGTATGTCTTCTCGATCGGTTTCTCCACAACGTATCCTTTATCACTGAGATAGGCTTCAAGACCTCTATGTATTAGCTCGCCGAAAACTGTTATTGGTTCGAAATGAATTGTTAGTTCCGGAAAACTTCTACGTAACAAGTATTTGTGGGAACACGATATGAGATCAGTTACGTATATAATATGTGGATCACGTAGTTCCTCCAAACGCTCCATTTGCTCCTTGATCCTATCCCTATATATAATCGATATTATCCTGTGGCTTGGCCCTATAGAGTACTCCATCCTATCCACCTGGCAGAGGAAGCACGTATTTCCTCAAAGAATCCAGAGCATGTTCTCCTCTAACAATATTCTTCCTAATAAAACGTATTAGGCGAGAAGTCGGGGGCGTCAATGGTGATGGCGGATGATCTAAATCATAGAAACCAGCATCAAGAGCATCACTGCCTGGTACAACACTGGATTCGTAGGGCTCCACTAATAGATCTATCAGTACAAAGTGCTCATCACAATCAGGGTAATCACCGGGAACGATCTCGTCTACCCATATGATGCCCAAAGGTTTGCCCGTAACACCTGTTTCTTCCTTGAGCTCTCTGAGGCAGGCATCAATTATGTGTTCGCCATACTCTAGATGACCTCCTGGCACCGCCCAGTATCCCTCTCCGGGAGGATGCCCTCTTTTAACCAGGAGTATACGGTTTTCCCGATCAATTACCACAGCGCCTATTCCAACGCTTAAAACTTTATTCATAACATGCACCCGTTTCCAGGCATAGTTCAAGGTAGGTTTTGTACACGGGTTCTATACAGATGCCAATAAGTTCTTTTACTTTATTGATTTCGTCTTTTCGCCTGCATTCTATTTCTAGGAATACCCCTAATCCTTTAACATGATCTAGGAGTATGTCGCAGTCATTATACCTGTATTTGTACCGCTTCTTTGAGACCGAAGCGATCTCCCTGAATCCGAGCCTGTCGAGGATCCTAAGTGTTTTCACCAGATCAGTTAATTCTATCTCTATTTCTTCCCTAGACTTGATCTCACCGCTCATTTTCCGGGGACCCTTATACGTTAATATCCATTTTTCACCATCCGCACCAATCATTCTCCTTATACGGAGAGCTTCATCTGTCCGGGAGAAATCTCTACATGGATGCTGTAAGTATATATCATGCTCTTGGAGAACTTCTATGTAAGAAGCGCCTATCGATTCCAATAAGTGTTTTATCTGTTCAACGCTGCATACTATCCTATACTTAGCTTCTACTTCTTCGTCATGTTCGGAAGGACTCATTTTATCCACGCCTCATATAATTCATAGTTTTCTCAATTATTTTCTCCGATATACTAAGATACTTTCTTAGAAGAAACTGAGTTGTTACGGTTTTCCCTACACTCAAGCGTCTGGCACCACTGAGGCCATCGAGGAATGATATAAGGCCGTGAACTAGTCCTGTAGAATATCCGCCTTCAAGCAGAACTATGCCTGGAAGACCTGTTTTCCTGATAAGAGAACCTGCTAGGTAGTATGAGTTCTCAGTGAGCTGCGTATCAGCTAACCCGTCCCCCTTGTACCCGTCGAGCCCTAGCGATACAACTATTGCCTCAGCATTATATGTCTCAATAAGTTTCTCGACGAAAACCATGTATTTCTCAAAAATATCATCG
>JAMOVL010000035.1 GCA_027067785.1 Desulfurococcales archaeon
CCAGATCATTCACTAACGGTCACTTTGGGGATATTCATCATCGCATTATAAGGGCTCCGACAAATGCCTTCTAATCACCCCTCATTGTCGGGAGTACTCTTCATCGCCTTGAAAAAACTTATTCTAAGACCGAATTAAGCTTGTCTCTGACGAGCTTGGCTACTGTTTTACCATCGATTTTACCACGAACCTTAGCCATCACTGTCCCCATGACTATGTTGAAAGCCTTATGTGGTCTCTGCTTTATCTTCTCCCAGTTACTCTTTATTGCATCATCGATAATCTTCTCTAGCTCCTCTATACTAATCCTTGTTAGTCCGAGTGCTTTTGCTGCTTCTTGGGCGGAAGCCTTGGGGTTTTTGGCCAAGTAGGCGAGTATTTCGGGGATTGCTTCTTTGGCGATTTCACCACGTGCTACAAGACCTATAATTTCGTCGATGTGGCGATCATCAATGTTTTCTATTGGAACACCTTCTCCTTTGAGCATTTTCAACGTATTGGTAATGGTTGAAGCTATCAATGTGGGGCTCACACGTTCTCTATACTTCTCCACGAGTGTTTCGAAGAGGTCCAGTCTGAGATCATTGAGTATCGTCGTAGCTAATTCCTTGCTCAGACCATATTCTTCTACGTACCTCTTCATTTTCTTATCAAATGGTTCAGGCACTAGTTTCTCTGCTTCACGTAGCAGTTCATTATCTACTAGGACAGGCGGTATGTCGGTCTCCGGATACATCCTAGCAGAACCAGGTCTTGGTCTCATGTATTTCGTTGTACCATCAGGGTTTGCGGCACGTGTCTCTGGGGGTACTCCTTCGAAGGCCATCTTCGCCCTTTTGACAACAGCTTCTAACGCTTTTAATGCTTTGTCACGCTTATCGGCAACCAAGACGATTGCATCCCTTTCTTTATCAACTCCGAGAACCTCGTAGAGTTTATCGACTTCTTCCTGAGTAATTCCATAGGCGGGAAGCTCGTCTGTATGAAATATTCCGCCAACACCACCCCATACACGTGCATAGTCCGCTAGCTCTGTCCCGAATCTCCTGCCCGGCTGAACCTCACGTCCAAGTAATCCCTTGAACCCCTTCAGCACTACTGCGTAGACGCCGCTATTTTTGTTCTTCACAGCTCTCCTTATGATCTTGGATTTTGTCTCACGGAATATCTCCGTGACATCTTTGAAATCGTAGCTGAGATCTTCTGGTTTAAGCCCCCTCCTACGGAGTTCTTCTCTGATTTCGAGCAGGGTTTTCTGCCTCAATGCTTCATAAGCGACAACTTTGCTTATCAGGTAGAGATGCTGTACTCCCTTGATCTCGATCTTCTCTCCTCCCTTAATAGAAACATTCAAGTCCTGCCTTATAGTTCCGAGGCCTCTCTTGGCTTTCCCTGTCAATCGTACCAGTTGGCCTATCTTGAACGCTACTCTCTCTGCCTCATCGGGATCATTAATGTCAGGCGCTGTTGCTATTTCTATCAAAGGTATACCAAGCCTGTCCAGCTTATATTCGACGAAGCCTTTGCCTTGGGAAAGCTTACGCGCTGCGTCTTCTTCGAGACAAAGAGTCTGGATGCCGATCCTCTTGTCTCCGTCGTAGAGATATCCGTCCAGAGCAATGATCGATGTTCTCTGGAAACCACTCGTATTACTTCCATCGATAACTATTTTTCTCATAACATGTATTTCATCGACAATATACATGTTGAGGGCTTTTGCGACGGCGAGAGCCGTTATAAGCGCTTCACGGTTTATCTCGTGTGGAGGCTCTTCATCAGCCTCGACAAGACACGAGGAGGGCCTTGGTGCGTGGTAAAGGTATTTTACCCCTTTCTTCCACTCCAGCAGTGCTGCCTCATCTACTTCTCCAAGCTCGCTCCTGGCGGGCCTTAGTTCCCGTACGAATTTATCCTCAGGTGCTTCCTCTACTAGTTTGGTAGGACAATTGCAGAATAGTTTGTGCCTCGTGTCGAGCTGAATATGTATTTCGAGCCCTACTTTTAGCCCAAGCTCCTTATAATCAGTCATATCACCCACCTCGGGTAGAGATTAACTGTGAGACGCGGATTGATCTCTCCCTCGAAATCCGTCAGCATGAGTTCTCTAACCTTGTCTAGATCATCAGTATGTGATCCCAGGATCCATGAGAGCTTCACATATGCTGTTTCAGGCAGCATGTCGCTACCCGGTATAGCACCTGCCTCGATTAGCCTACGGCCTGTGCTATAGACATAGAGATCTATCCTGCCGAAAAGACACTGGCTCGTTATAACGACGGGTATACCTTCTTTATGCGCTTTCTTCACTATCGGGATAAGTCTGTTAGCTATGTGTCCTAGTCCTGTTCCTTCGATAACTATTCCATGATATCCATCATCCACTATATGTTCGAGTATGTCGGCATGCATGCCTGGATAGAATTTCACGAGAGCCACTCTATCGTCGAACTTGTTCATTAATACTGGTTCTTCGTCCTTGTTCCGCCTATGTAGTACTCTTCCTATGATCTCAATCTTCTTCTCGTCAGGGTACACCTTCGCTATAGGGAGATCGTTTATTGATTGAAAAGCATCTCTTCGACTCGTATGCATCTTCCTTACTTTAACGCCTCGATGAACCAATGCATACGTATCGCCTGTCTCACCATGCATAACGACGACGGACTCTGCGAAATCAGCTCGTGCTGCTACGAGGAAGGCTGATTTCAGGTTAAACGCCGAATCCGTGCTGGGCCTATCACTACTTCTCTGTGCACCGACAAAGACTATGGGGCCTGGCTTCCTCCTTATGGCAAAAGCTAGCGCCGCCGCCGTATAGCCCATGGTATCTGTTCCGTGAGCGATAACTACGCCTTCTTTACCCTCCTTAAACTCGTGATAAGCTTTCTCAGCCATAAGCGCCCAATCACTCGGTGTGAGATCCTCAGAGAACACGTTAAGTATAACCTTTGCATCAATGTAGGCAATATCCCTTATTTCCGGGACCCATTCAAGAAGCTCTTCAACCGTGAGCGCTGGCTTTACAGCACCTGTCTCATAATCTACCTTGGAAACTATTGTTCCGCCCGTACTCAAGAAAGCCACATGAGGGAGGTCTTTGCGCTGAACTATCTTAGGTTTTAATGTTTCCCGACGTGTCTTACGTGATATAGTTTCTATACGTGTACTATCATCAATTCTTACTCCAACATTGTACCCGTTATCGAGCTTAACAACTATTATCGGTCTATCCCCATAGAGTTTCTCACGTGGCATCAACACTCCTTCAAACACGCGGTCGCCACGCACGATCCTTATTCTGTCACCAACGTCCAAGCCGAGATTCTTTAACAGTTCTGCTATTCTTCCCTTATATCCGAGATAAGTATCAGCCATGCTTTCCAATACACTACACCAAGTTGTAAAATGAATAGAGAGGCGTAGTATTAAGAATAATCATGATCAGGTATCAATGAATATTTTATTCCCAATATACTGCGAGAAAACTGATAGTTTCGAAACAATAGAGAACAACTGATAGAAAGTATTTGTTATTGTTATCTCCTTCTTCTTCCACGGACAGCCTGCTGTGGAGCGAGAACTACTCTTCTAACATACTCCCATCTATTCCTCATTCTTGGAGGCTTGTTCTTCTTCGGCTTGGGAGGTATCTTTGGTGTCTGGCTCCTTACTTTTCCAGCTTTTGTAAGTGATCCGTGGCTTGGCATGGCTGTTTCATCCCTCCTGCTTTGGCTATTCTGGGATAATACCATATAAATCTTTATCTCAAAATAAGCGGTGGATTATTAATATGTTAGAATACATTATAACTGGGTTTAAATAACCAGAAGACCTAGTGATCAATATAGGTCTGGTGATTGTGATGAAGAAGGCGTATCTGGCTGAATCCGTGATAGGCGTATTTGCGTTTGATGAAAACGGCGAAGTAGTAGCGAAATCGCTTGCACCGAAAAACCTCGACGATAATGTCGAATATCTGCTCAGGCTCGAAGAAGGAGCTGAGACTCCGCAGCTCAAAGATGTGCTCGAACAGCTTAAGGAGAAAGGATATGCGCATGTAGTCGTAGAGACGCCGGAGATAGGTAAGCATGTCGCTAAAGCTGGCTTGGAGCCGGAGGTCAAGGTAGCCCATAAAGGCGCACTACTGCTGCGAGATAATCTGGCAAAGTATGGTGTCGAAAACGAGTTCGCCGAGGACGAGGAGAAGTTCTTCTCATTATTACACGAGATACTGATGGAGATGACCAGAAGAAAGCTTAGACGTGCTGCGCAGAAGCGCGACATGCTAGCCGTGCAGGCGATTAGGACGATCGACGATATTGATAAGACGATAAACCTCTACGTGGCAAGGCTTAGAGAGTGGTATAGTCTCCACTTCCCCGAGCTAGACGAGCTGGTAAGAGACCATCTTGACTATGCCAAGATAGTGTATGAGCTCGGCCACCGCATGAATATAACGAAGGAGAATCTTGTAAAACTAGGGTTTAGCGAGCAGAAAGCAGAGAAGATCGCAGAGGCGGCGAAGAAGAGTATGGGTGCTGATCTCAGCGACTTCGATATAGAGTACATCAAGACCCTGGCCGGCATCATACTAGAACTCTACAAGCTACGCGAGACTCTAGAGGGATACATCGAGGCAATAATGAAGGAGGTCGCACCAAACATAACAGCCCTCGTAGGCCCCAAGCTCGGAGCAAGGCTCCTAAGCCTAGCGGGCGGCCTGGAGAACCTTGCAAAAATGCCTGCCAGCACAATCCAGGTATTAGGAGCGGAGAAAGCATTATTCAGAGCATTAAGGACGGGTGGCAAACCACCAAAGCACGGCGTGATATTCCAGTATCCAGCAATACATAGGAGCCCCAGATGGCAGCGCGGAAAGATAGCGAGAGCTCTGGCTGCAAAACTGGCTATAGCTGCTAAGGTTGACTTCTTCACAGGCAGATTCATAGGAGATAAGCTGAAAGAAGAGCTCGAGAAGAGGATTGAGGAGATCAAGAAGCTGTACGCTAAGCCGCCGGCAAGGAAGAAGGAAGAGAAACCGTCTAGGCCTAGGCCTCCGAGGAGGAGAGGTAAAGGCCGCCGCAGAAGGGGTAGAAGGAGAAGATAAAGGGGTGATAGTCCATGTCCCAGGTCGTATCCGTTAAGCCTCATGATAAGTATTATGGAGTATATGTTGTCGAGCTCGAAGACGGGAGTGTAAAACTCGCCACAAAGAACCTTGTACCAGGACACCGTGTCTACGGTGAGAGGCTCTTCAAGTATAACGGTGTAGAGTACCGTGAATGGAACACTTATAGAAGCAAACTAGCAGGCGCGCTCGCAAACGGGCTCGCCGAGCAACCGATAAGAGAAGGCCATAAGATCCTATATCTCGGCGTAGCGACAGGAACTACTGCAAGCCATATATCCGATATAGTTGGCCCGAAGGGCAGGATCTACAGTGTAGAGTTCGCGCCAAGAGTTATGAGGGAATTCGTACTAGTAGCAGATATTAGGAAGAACCTATACCCGATACTCGGCGATGCCCGCAAGCCCCAGAATTATAGGCATCTCGTAGAGATGGTTGACGGAATATACGCTGACGTCGCACAGCCCGACCAAGCAACAATTGTCGCTGACAACGCCGACTTCTTCTTGAAAGACGGTGGATACATCCTCCTGGCGATAAAGGCTAGGAGCATCGATGTGACTAAGGAGCCCAGCGAGGTGTATAAGAGAGAAATTAATACGCTGAAAGAACGGGGATTTGAAATCATTGATGTAGTACATCTAGAGCCGTATGATAGAGATCATGCAATGGTATATGCGAGATATAAGAGGAAATAACAATCATACAATAACGGATAAATAAAAATATTTATTAATTTTAAGGTGTTTTTTATGACCAACAAGAAAATAATTGAAGAAATCGTTGAAAACATTGTTAAGACCTTGAAAAAAGCCGGATTTAGGGTTGAAATCCTAACTTATCCCCAAAACCAGAGATCAATAGATATCACAGGCGCCAAAGACGATCTCAGAATTGTTATTAAAACGGTCATAGATGCACGTAATGTATCAAATATCGAGATCAAGGACTTGGAAAAAGCACAACAAGCATATAAGACATCATCTCTTATTGTGGCTGAAAAACATGGTAGGAACGAGCTAGAGCCTGATGTGATCTATAAGAGAATGAATGTTAACGTTATAAAATGCGACACGCTCGAACAAGTCCTCCTAAAGAACGAGAAACTATATGTGTACAAATCACATGGAGTCTACAGCGTAAAGATAAGCCCGGAGAAGTTCCGTAGGAGAAGAATGGAGCTTGGCTATAGCCTCGGCGAAGCCGCTGAGTTAATCGGTGTTACGAGAAAGGCTGTGTATGATTATGAACACAAAAGAACCAGTGTAAGTATCGAGACCGCTCTAAGGATCGCTGAGATATTCGGTGAAGACGTACTAGAGCCCCTGGAGATCTTAAAGCCTGAGATAACACGGACCACAGAAGACACTCCTACTAATAAACTCGAAGAAGAAGTTCATCATATCGCTAAGGAGTGTGGCCATAGATTCTATAGATTCATGAGAACACCAGTAGATTTTGCCCTGGCCAGCAACGATAAAGTAGTATCTATCACGCTTAAGACAAGGAATACCAGGACATATAGATTAAAGGTAAGGGAGAGCGAGAGACTTTCGAGAATAATTGACGCCGAGCATGTTATCATAGAAGATAGAGACGATATAAGGAAACTCAAGGAAAAGCTTGAGCATGACTAAGGCATTACTACGTATCAATCTTAGCGGTTAAAAGTGATGTGCTATGAGAGAACGTCCCATCTATATCATAACTGGACGCCCTGGAATAGGTAAATCGACACTTTTCAGTAAGATCGTATCCTTTCTTCGGGAAAGAAACATTAATGTTCATGGTATTAGGACTCCGGAGGTTAGAAGAGGAGGTAGAAGGATAGGTTTTAAGATAGTAGATATAGCTACGGGCAAAGAGGCCTGGCTCGCACGTAAAGACGGGGTATGCAGTGGTCCACGTATAGGCTCATATAATCTCTGCGTTACAGAAGCAACCATACTGATCAAGGAGGCACTAGATCGTGCACTGAATTACGCTGAGGTTGTAGGAATAGATGAAGTAGGCCCGATGGAGCTGAAACTAAGTGTTTTCAACGAACTATTACAGAAAATTATATCGTCGGATAAACCCCTTATTCTCGTAGTACACTATAGGCTCAACATATCGTTACTAGGTCTTAAAGGACGTGTTAGAAAGTATATAGTTACAATGAATAATAGAGACGTTCTCGGCAAAACGCTGCCTGCACAGATATACGAGGAGGTTAAAGAATACCTTGAAACAAGAAGTTAGGATCCATAGTCATGAAACAATTATCGAAGAAGGAGAAGCTAAGCTAATAATACCTGACCCTAGCCTTTACCGTAGACCCGACGGTAGGTTTGAACCTTCCTGGGCTCCCGTTTTCTATAACCCTGTGATGAGGACTAATAGGGATATAACGGTCGCGACAACAAAGGCCCTACTAAACAAGAACTTCTTCTTCGTCGAACCCTTGTCGGGCACAGGGATCAGAGGGATCAGGCTTGCCCTAGAATCCGGTGGCGAGGGAATAATAAACGATGTAGATCCATTAGCATATTACTATATGGATAGAAACATACGTTTAAACGAGCTAGAAGGAAAAGTTATAGCACTAAATAATGAAGCAAATACCCTTCTCAACAATCTAACCTTCACGGGAATCCCTGTTGATTTTATAGACATAGATCCGTATGGCTCCCCTATACCCTTCATAGACTCAGCATTCAAACCATTGTCGAGGAAAGGATTGCTCGGCGTTACAGCAACTGATACAGGACCGCTAACATGTAGCCACAAGAACAAGGCTTTACGTAGATACTGGATACGATGCTCCAAGGTCGATTTCGATAAAGAACTTGGGCTCAGAGTACTCATAGGCAATATAGTCGAGAGAGCGGCGAGTCTAGACCTAGCATTATCACCTATTCTAAGCTACTATCATCGACACTATTACAGGGTGATCTTTAGAGCCGAGAGAAGCGGCTTAGAATCCTACCGTATCGTTGATAAATGTATCGGGTATATACAGTATTGTCCAGAAAACCTGGAGAGATGCTATGTTAGGGAACTAAAAGAGAAATGTCTCGATTGTCCGAATCCAGAAATACTAGGTCCGTTATGGATCTGCGGGTTAACTGACCCCGATGCAATAAACAATGTACTCGATAACGTAAAACGGATAAAGAAATATGATGAGAAAGCGCTGGAAATATTGGAGTTCTTACTTGCTGAATCCAATGTTTCAAAACCGTATATCAGGTACGATCTCTTATTTGGCAAAGCGAAGAAGAACATGCCCAAGATAAATTACTTGATCGAAAAACTCCGCGAGAAGGGATACTATGCCACAAGGACACATTTCGATCCAAGAGGGATCAGAACGAATGCGCCAGTAGAAGAGATCATTAATGTATAAGACAGGTCTACGTCTTTGCCTTCTTACGAGCGATCTCCATTTGGATCCACTCGGTC
>JAMOVL010000036.1 GCA_027067785.1 Desulfurococcales archaeon
CTAAGAAAACGATTTTCTACTGCTCTAATCTTTAGCTAGTTTTTTAATGCCAACATATAGTTCGTTCATAACCTTTAATGGTGATCTGGGCTGTTCTTTGAGTTTGATGACTACAAGAGGGCCTGCTATTGATAATATTACACGGTAATAATCCTCAAATTTCGTTATAGATACAACATGTGCTCTTCCACAGAAATCATATTGGAGACATTTATCTTTGTTCTTATCGATATACACTTCGATCTCTTCTGATTCTCTTATCTTCATTATTTTTTCATGCAACTCGACCTCCATGGACACGTCATTATCGCAACTTAGCTTGACCCTATATAGATCAGGCAACCTGAGCGGCTCAACTCCCTTGACGCTACACTTGTACACCGGCATAATATTGCACCCAACTAGGGCATATCATTATAAGCGCAATTTCAATATATCCCTACTCGGATATTAGTTTTCCCTAAAGGTGATACGATATGGGTATAATCGATGCTTCCAGGCGATTGGCGGCTGAGCTAGCTGGCCTAGTCGACAAGAAGATCAAGGTTATTCTCGCTGATGGACGATATTATGAGGGAAAACTGATCGGCTTCGATCATCCGAGTTTGAACCTGCTGTTAGAGAATGCTGTAGATAATAAAGGCAATACATATCCAAAAGTATTCATAAAAGGAGAAAGAGTGTCCGAAATACTAACCACAGAAATCCCATTGTTCGAGCCCGAAGACTTCAAGGAATTCATCATGAGAAATATGCGCATACCCGAACACCTGATCAAAATAATACCTGAAGCCAGAGCTGTAATTATTCAGAGCCGCTATAAAGTCACAGAGAAAGGCGTAGAAGGCACAGGCCCACTAGCACAGACTATCTATGAGTTCTTCCAGAAATACATGGAGGAAAGAAAGAAGGTTCTAAAGGGAAAGTGATTTGGAATACTATGATCCAAAAGACTATGATCTAGCTGGTAGGATAGCAAAACTGAAAACAAGACATGGAACAATAGAAACACCCTACCTTTTTCCCGTAATAGATCCTACTCGTCAAGATGTATCTCTACAAGATATTGAACAAATGGGGTTCAAGGCTTTCATAACTAATGCTTATCTATTTTATAGGAGAAACCGTGGGAAACCGCGAAGCATACATGCCGCACTAAAATGGGATAAAACCATAATGACAGACTCGGGAGGCTATCAAGTCCTAGTATACGGAGACATTGACATGGATAACAAGACTATTGTAGAATACGAGAAAAGCATCGGAGTCGATATAGGCATTATACTCGATGTACCAACAGGAACTAAGATGTCATGGGAAGAAGCACGTAAAGCAGTTCTTGAAACCTTTGACAGAGCAGTAGAGGCACTACCATTAATAATGGAGTCGGACCAGCTATGGGTACTCCCTATACAAGGAGCACCATACAGTGATCTACTTATCTACTCTAGTCTACGTGCATGGAAATACCCTTACCATATACACGCCCTAGGCTCTCCAACGGTTTTATTGGAAAGATACAATTATGCAGACATAGTAGAGCTCGTTGCATTAGCAAGACTACACCTACCTCCACAGAAACCCCTACACGTATTCGGCGTAGGACACCCTATGATCCTTCCATTCCTAGTAGCATTAGGGGCGGACCTCTTCGATAGCGCAAGCTACATACTCTATGCTAGAGACGGGCGTTACATGACCGAGACAGGGACAAGGCGGCTCGACGAGCTCTCCTACCTTCCATGTAATTGTCCTGTATGCTCGAAATACACGTTAGAGGAATTAAAGAGTTTAAAGAAAAAAGAAAGGACAAGGCTCTTGGCAACACATAATCTCTACATACTCATGGAGGAATTAAAAAAGATCAAGGAACATATAAAGGAAGGAAGACTATGGGAATACCTAGAATACAAGAGTAAAGCACATCCATCGCTGAGATCAGCTTTTAACATAGTCAAGAAATACATAGGATTACTTGAAAAATACAATCCTTCCTCAAAACCAAATACATTCGCCATAATGATGAATGACCATGATAGCCTCTATCATCCAAGACTTATATCTATTAAAGCAAAGGTATACGACAATGTATTGTCTAAAATAGATTTTGGAGACAAAATCTACTTAATACCAGCTATTAAAAAACCCTATAATAAAATGCTCGATAATATCGGTGCTTGTCTGCATAGTAAGTGCTTGCTCTATCACCCATTTCTGGGATTATTCCCACCTAGCATCTCCAATACTTATCCATTCTTCCAGCACGAGTACAACGATAACGTGGATAAGCACACGCTGGAAGAAATCTCTAGCGAGATCGCCGAAATACTGATCAAACTAGCCAATGAACGCGAGAAAACCACAGTTAAAATATATTATACTAAAGGTACGTGGTCTGAAAATCTATCCGTTCTTCTCTGCAAGCTACTTATAAGATATGGGGTAAAATGCATTAGACATACATTGGATGCTCTCGCTCAGTTTCAACCTCTCCCTCAAGAGCCTTGAGCATTTCTTTTTTCTTCTCCTCAATTCTTTCTATAACTTTAGCTTCCTCGAGCAAGCGCTCAGTCTTTATCTTGACACCGAGTATATCCGAGATTATATCAACAGCTACAGCTGTAGCCCTTGGATCTGGGCGGTACAGCTCTGTGTAAGCAAATATTGCGACACCAGGAATATCATTAGCTTCTAAGAACAGCATGGTCAAAGCCAAGGGCCCTATAACATGTTTCTCTTCAAGTAATGGAGCGTCCAGTTTTCTCTTACAATCCCCTATCGGGATCCAACGGTATTTTTCATCTTCTTTCTCCCTCACAGCGGGGTCAAGACCGCCTATAAGAATAGCCTCGCTCACACCAACATTCTTGAGCCATGAACCAAGGTATTCCGCATATCTTGTTCTTTCACGGACGTGGGGAGTGCCATGATTAACAAGTACTAATAGTTTCTTATCGTTCACTACTCCATAGTATAGTTCAAAGGGATAAGTAAGACCATATCCTTTTTTATAGAATGTCGCTTCGGGCATATGCTGTGTTACTATGAACCCTATTCTACGTAGCCCTAATTCCATCGCTATATGTCTACTAGCGAGATATCCTACCATTCCAAAGCCTTGATACCCTGTGACGAAAATTGATCCTTTAAGCTCGGATTGATCAAATCCTTTAAGCATAAAGGCCTTTATCCTAGCTACCAAGATTTTATACCTCGTTTATTCCCTCCCTAATCCTAACTCCCTCGCCCCATCCATAATATATCATTTCCCAGCCAGGCTTAGAGGCTTTTCCCACACCAACCACTTTTCCCGTCTCAAAATCTACCACTACAACCTCGTCTCCGGGCCGAATATCCGGATCAGCGAAAACAATGTGCTTTGTAAAGACATTACCGCCATCAGCAATGAAGGACGCATATTTATGATCAACGTACACCCTACAGAGAGGCTGTGGCAACAGTTCATGCAGAGCTAAACCAGCCGGGATATGTAATATGAATCTATAATCACTAGCCCTTATCGATAAATAGTGCTTACCGTTAAGGATCAAATATCTAATCTTGTGTGTGGAAGGACTTGTTACGAGGAGCACATTATCGGGTATAAAATCGTCATCTATACCTCTAAATTGAAGCTTTGCTATAGCTCTAAGCTCTTCGAGCTCAGAAGGTGTAGGAGGACGGGGCCTCAAAAACCGCCACCGGGTCTACTGGAATATAGGTGAGAACCTTTCTTTTTCGCGCTTATTCCCAAGGTACTTCATATTGTTCTCACGTATATGTTTCTTCGACATAACTTTCTCGATAGCTTTGATGAAATCAGCCATTACCACGTATTTGCGGCCCTCGCGTATAGCGTTGTATCCCGCCTCAGTCACAATGGCTTTTATCTCGGCACCCGTAGCTCCTTCAGTGCGGCGGGCAAGCTCGTGGAGATCAACATTTCTTAGTTTCATTCTACGAGTATGTACTTTGAATATTTCGTATCTACCTTCTAGGTCCGGGAGAGGCACCTCGATCAATCTATCGAATCTGCCAGGCCTTAGAATAGCTGGGTCTAGAATATCTATTCTGTTGGTTGCCGCTATAATCTTGACATTGTCAAGCGGCCTAAACCCGTCTATCTCCGCTAGTAACTGCATAAGAGTTCTCTGGACCTCTCTTTCACCGCTAGTACCTATATCTAGTCTCCTAGCAGCTATAGCATCGATCTCATCAATGAACACAATTGCTGGTGCTTTCTTCCTAGCCAGCCTAAATACTTCTCTAACTATCCTCGCCCCCTCACCTATGAATTTCTGAACGAGTTCGCTACCAACTATACTGATAAACGTCGCTCCGGCTTCATGAGCCACCGCTTTTGCTAGAAGAGTTTTTCCACAGCCGGGCGGGCCATAGAGGAGCACTCCTTTCGGAGGCTCAATACCAACTTCTCTGAATAGGTCAGGGTTTTTCAGAGGAAGTTCTACAACCTCTCTTAGCTCCTGGATCTGGCTCTTTAACCCGCCTATATCATCAAATGATACCTCGGGTCTCTCAATAACTTCCATCGATTTAACATATGGATCCTCATACTCGGGCAGTATCTCCACAATTGTTGAGCCTCTTTGGTTCAATGCGACATGCATACCTGGATGCAGCCTATCTTTATCGATCTTCTCACTAATACTAACTATCAAGTTAGGACCAGTTGTACTCTTAACAATGGCTCTCCCATCGTCGAGTACATCAATCACTATAGCTTCCACAAGTGGCGGCGATAAAAGTTTCTCTATCTCTGTCTGATAGTACTTTATCTGCATTTTAAGTCTCTCTTTCTCCACCTCAAGCCATCTCAGCTTCGATTCCAGAAACCTGATATAGTCGTCAGTACTCATCTTACCCGTTAACGTGTCCTTGGACTCATTAGTACTCATAAGCATCAACCCCTAAGTACTAATGGTTATATCTACCCCTAAAAACCATAGTATCTAATATCACTATCTGAGGATGGGAATATGCCCTGCTACTGCGAGCTGTGCGGCAGAGAAATACCTGATGAGCGAATGTGTAGGACCGTTATGGTTGAAGGAGTAGTTATGACTGTATGTCCTCAATGCTATAACAGGTTAATGAAAAAAGGAGCAGCAACACCACCTCCAAGAACAACAAGACCTCCCATACGGACATGGGGTCCAAAACCAAGGACATCTAGGCCTAAGCCACGCAGTATCCCTAGAAGAATATTGGAGGAAGAGTACGAGGTCGTAGAAGATTATGCCGAGAGAATAAGGAGAGCCAGGCAAAGGCTTGGATGGACTCAGAAAGTCTTAGCTCAAAAGGTAAGGGAGAAAGAAAACGTGATAAAACGTATAGAAGCTGGACGCTTAAAGCCCAGTATAGAACTGGCAAGGAGGCTTGAAAAAGTATTAGGGATAACTCTATTAGAGCCTATTGCCGATGAGGTTGAATTCGACTATGGCGGTCGCAAGGGAGACGACTACTTCACTATAGGCGACCTGATAAGGATTAGGAAAGAAGGGAAGTAGTACAAATGAATAAAGCACTTGTGTTTATACCTCATAAATATAAGACCCATGTTGATGAAGAACTCGCATTGGTTAGAACGATTTACACTGATATAGATGACATAATATATGTGCGTAGGCCTAATCCAAAATACTATATCCCTATGAATAGGCTTGAAGATATAGAAAATACGGAATCCGATGTCGTGATTTTAGATAGGCTCAAACCGGTACAGAAGATCAACATTCTTCGAAAGACAAGCAAAGAACCCGTTGACAGAATCGATCTTATCCTCGAGATCTTCGCTCTCCATGCTGGTAGTAAAGAAGCTAAGCTACAAATAGAATTAGCGAGGCTAAAACATAGACTACCTATTCTCAAAGAAGCGATCAGGAGAGCCAAGCTCGGAGAACTACACGGTTTCCTTGGTGCTGGGCGTTATGGCTACGAGAAATACTATCGTATGGTAAAGGAAAGAGAGGCTAGAATAAGACGTGAGCTCAGAAGACTGAGCAAGACTAGAGAAATAAGGAGGAAAAAGAGGATCAAATACGGCCTACCACATATCTCCATAGTCGGATACACCTGCTCGGGCAAAACAACATTATTCAATACATTGACAGGCTACGATAAACCCGTAGGGCCAGAGCCTTTTACAACCCTAAACCCCAAGACAGGATCATTTTTCTTCGATGGAAAGAAGTTTATCGCCATAGACACAGTTGGCTTTATCAGAGATCTACCGCCCGAGATCATAGATGCTTTTTACGCTACGCTGGAAGAGATCATATATTCCGACATTGTTATAAACGTAATAGATGTATCGAAAGGGATCAATGAAGCATTAAAAGAGCTTAAAGAAACTAGAAAAATCCTCCTTAGCCTAGGTGTGCAGGGAAAACCAATAATTATTGCATTGAATAAAATCGATCTTCTAGAACCACAGGAGTTGATAGAATCATCTAGAAAAATATATAGCTTACTGGAACCCGCCGAAATACCTGTACTGATCTCTGCTAAGAAAGGGTATAACATTGATTTATTGAAAAGACTTATCAACGAGCTCTCCAGCGGTGGTGATCTAAGTGCGAAGAATATATGTGTTGAGATACGGGCATAGGCCGGAACGTGATAAACGAATAACAACGCATGTAGCACTCGTTGCCAGGGCCTTTGGCGCAAATGGTTTTATTCTATCAGATATTATCGACAATAAGATCCTAGAAACAATAAGAAAAGTTGAAAAAAGATGGGGAGGTCGTCTTCATGTCGAAATGGGTGTTAATCACAGGAAGTACATGGAAAAATGGAAGAAGGAGAATGGAGTCATAGTTCATCTAACAATGTATGGATTACACGTAGATGACGTAATTGATGATATTAGGAGGATAGACAAAGACCTACTTATTGTTGTTGGAGCTGAAAAAGTGCCGAGATACTTCTACGAGATAGCTGACTACAATGTAGCGATCGGACACCAGCCTCACTCCGAGGTAGCAGCTCTAGCAATATTTCTAGACAGACTATACCAGGGCCGTGAACTACATTTATCATTTCCAAACGCTAAAGTTATCATAGAGCCCTGTGCCCACGGGAAAAAGGTGATTAGTATTGGCGAAAAAGAAACAGGGAAGAATTAGAGACCGCGAGAAGATCATCGAGGATGCCATAGTAGAACTTATAACCAAAATGTACGGTCCCAACGCAAGAAAGGTGATAACACATATTATTAGAAGCAGAGGAGTTGTCGCTGAAGAGACCCTTGGAAAAGAGCTCGGCATAAAATCTAATGAGGCCCGCAGAATTCTACAGAAACTAGCAGAAGAAGCAATAATTTCTTATCGAAAAGTGAGACGAGACGATAGAACTATTCATGGCTGGATTCTTAACCGTGAACAGCTCGAGGGTGTACTCATTAGTAGATTGAAAAAGACACTAGATAAGCTGAAGACCAGGCTAGAATATGAGGAAAACACTATCCTATATGAATGCCCCGTTTGCGGCAGAAGGTATTCGCTAGACGAAGCCATGGATTACGACTATATGTGTCCAATAGATGGTGCTCCGCTAAACGAGTATGATCCTTCAGAATCAATAAAGGTTCTTAAGGAAAAGATAAAAGAAATAGAGGCGGACCTAGCCTTTTTGGGTGCTATATGATTTTGAAATACAGATATATTGATCTATTCTCGGGTGCTGGGGGTTTCTCTGAAGGATTTCATCAGCAGGGAAAGTTTGAATGCTTACTGGCGATAGATAATTTCCGGCCTGCTGCCCTCAGTTTCTCGGCGAACTTTCCCCGAACAATTGTTTTGATGGAGGATATTAAGAATGTAAATAGCTTGGTTCTGGAGGAAATACTCGGTGATGAGGAAATAGATCTTGTCATAGGCTCACCTCCCTGTGAACCGTACACGGGGGCTAATCCCCGTAGGCAAAGGGAACCTATTGATAGGCTCTATAAGGATCCCCAGGGCCAGTTAACACTACATTTCATCAGAATAGTCGGTATTCTAAAGCCACGTGTCTTTATCATGGAAAACGTTCCTGCAATAATGGATGATGGTCTTAAATATGCGTTGATAAGAGAATTTAGAAGAGTAGGCTATAATGAGATCTACTTTAATGTTTTAAGAGCTGAAGACTACGGAACGCCCAGCCATAGGGTCAGAGTATTTATTTCCAATATAAGGATAGCTCCGAAGAAGAGAGGCAAGATAGTAACTGTGGGT
>JAMOVL010000037.1 GCA_027067785.1 Desulfurococcales archaeon
CTCATATAATAGACTCCCCTATAAACACGTGTTATGCCTCGATAATTATTCCCAGCAGTGATAGGGTGCCGATAGCTCCTCCGCCTAGACCTCGTAGCACCGGCCAAGAACCTAGAGGCAAAATACATGAACAATAACAGTTTCCTTTTCCAACCCATACTCTAATCCCTCAATTAATATAATTCCACACGAATTCAATAATAACTAAATTGTTTTCAGAAATCCAGATATTATCTTATGTAATTATACAAATTTATGAAGAAACAAACTCTAGCTACGGCTTTCGGTTTTTACATCGAATACTATTGGCATCTCGGAGATGTATATCTACTTCTGCCAAGTTTTAATAGTATTTCAGCTATTTTCCTCGCCTCAGGTATAGGTGTTCCATTGATTGATAGGCCTAGGCGATCAGTGATTCTAGCTATGTCTTCTGATAGTTTCTCATTCTTTGTCTCCAGGATTTTTTCTAGGAGCTTCTCCATTGTAGGTGTTAGTTGTAGCTCTATGATCGGTATTTCGATGATCTGCTTCATTGATTCATGGATGTAGTAGGCCGTGTCTATTCCGAGGATGCTGGATATGAGTAGTAGGAAGCTTACCTCAGGCTTGAAGCCAGCGGTTAGATTGGCGAGTATCCTGTCATGGACTTTATCCCCCACTACATATTTGCTTATTTCTAATATTAGGTTCAACAGTCCTCTCCAGAACTCTTTTCCAAAGAATGGAACGGTGTTTACCTCGACATCCCCTATACTGTGATCAGTGATCACCTGTGATCTCAGGCCCTCACCTCTTAAGTACTCATATATTATACGTGCACAGAACACGCTGACACCAGTATCGGTCGGATACAGCACGACATCGTGGACAACATTCCCTATACCTTTCTGGGATAGGCTCTCTATAAATCCGAATAATGAGTTGAGCTCAGCGGAGGCCCTACGGGGATCACTAGTTACAAAAGCCAGAACATCCCTGAAAACATCCGAGGAAACCCTAGCATGCTCTCCAGCATCTTTATCCCAGTAGGAATCCGGATGAGCAACCGCCCAGTTCCTGAGACGCTCGCCATGTTTTTCCAGAATACTATAAGTATCTGAGTATTTAGCGGCATTTCTAACAATACTTGTACCAACAGTTATTAAATGAAGCATTCTAGAAGACATGGTCTTTCCACCAATTCATATCATTATCTTCTTGATATAAAAACATAGAATCAATGAATGGTAATTATTAATGACGAATAATGCTGTTAAAGCGGATTACACGGTCTACAGGGCTCTTCATGATTAATTTGTGTTTGGATGAAGCTGTTTTAATAGAGAACCGTTAAAATATCATGATCAAGCTATTTATACTCTGAATGGATTTACTCACCGAATCCAAGTAGGGGCGTATATCCCTTGTCCTCTAATAATAATGTTTTATTGATTGGTGTATGGGGGCTGCCGAGCAGGTGGTACTACACTGAGTATATACCTCTAATACCAATAAAGGATATATCAAAATGGACTAAAAGAACAAGCTGGAAATACGATGAGGAAAACAAGATATATAATTACTCAACAACAGCCGTAATAGCGTATACCCTTAAATCATTAGGATATAATGTAACAGTAAGACTGTACGGGCTTGACACCCTCGCTAGCCCTGCAAGAAATAGGGAAGACAAAAATAAATACATAAGTACCGACAAGGAAGAAGCCGATCAAGAGCTCAACAAACTAATAGATGAAGAGTTCTTTGCTAATGATCCTAGAGACTATGAAGAAGTAGTAAAGAGGGCCTACAGGATCCTCGATCTCTATGCTAGGATTTACTTTAAGGATTTCAAAGGAGAAATAGCGGAGAAGATTCTACCAGGTATAGGAATGTTTAAACTGATCAATAGAAATAGGTCTGTGAAAAAATATGTTTTCGTGGGGTCTCCGCTGAATACTGCTCTGGCCCTCGAGATAGACCTCTATAATCTTCTTAGGGATAATCAAGCTCCGGACGCTATAGTGCTCGACGTGAGCCACGGTATAAATTTTCTACCAATAATTGCTGTCGAAACAATATCTCGATTCACGAAACTATGCAGT
>JAMOVL010000038.1 GCA_027067785.1 Desulfurococcales archaeon
AATGCATAATGTTCATTAGCTCGTTAATATTGCCGATACGGCGGCCACCATAGAGGTTCCTATAGTGATTATTGAGAATACTGTAGGCGAGCGCGTACTTTATCAGCATATTCTCTCTTATCGAATAAAGATGTTCGGCGATAAAGTGTCTATGCCCACCTATAGTATTCTCCGAAACAATATTCTTTCTTATACTGATATCCGAATAGAGCCTGTAGTCTAGCGGATTATTGCGAGCAAGAATTATCGATAGATTGGTCCATAGAGAAGAACGGCTTCTACCACCCCTACCGATCCTCTGGATCATGCTCTCGACTTTATCGAACCCAGCATTAACAATAATGGATACATTAGGATAATCAACACCTAGCTCCAATGTCGTGGTTGCAAAGACTACGCCTAGCTCTCCTCGTCTCAGCTTCTCATAGAGGTTCTCTCTTTCATTAATGGGTATTTCACTATATATTATGCCGAGCTGATCTTTAAGAATATCAGCTATAGAGGCCTTGCCCCCCTCATGATTTACCCTATCTTGAATAATCTGTTTAAGATTATGAGGAGTAATATACTCGAAATAATGTCTGCATCTATCCCTATTAGTTACGCACGCATCTAGGCTACAATCCTCTATTCTATCAGGATTTCTTATGCAGAGTATATCGAGAGGTGAACCCAGAGATAAGGCTTGGATCGTGATCGTGTTCAGCCTGTTTATTTCACGCACATTATTTACAAAGAAGATTGATTGGGGTACATATTTCAAATGTTTACCACTTTGCCTTTCACTATAAGCTTTATGAAGATACAGTATAAGTGAGGCAAGCTCAGACAGGTAGGTCTCCCAGCTAGTCATCGGCGTCATTTGAAGAAATAAGTAAATCTTCGTACGTACCCCGCTGAACTTTATATCACTGTATTTTCTGAGGATATGATCATATGTAAGATCTAATATTTTGTCCCGGGGCACATCTACGAGTTTCTCGGCGAAATCAATGGGTTGCCCAATTGTAGCCGAGGATAGTATTGGCAGAATTATCTCTCTGCCAAGCTTGTCTTTTTGAAGCGACTTGATGATTTTTAGCAGATAATAGATCTGCGCCAATTTGATTGAGTCGTACTCATGTATTTCGTCAAAAACAATGATCCTAGATGAGACGAGATCATAAATGTCGATATCATATTCTCTCCGAGTAAAGGCCGCATACATTATTGTATCAATGTTTGAAACTATAATATCAGCCTTCTTAGCACCGATGTTTTCGCCTGGAAAAGATATTATGAAATCATAGGGTTCTTCTCTATTTTCATCCTTACAGATGACCATTGGGCCCTTGCTTGTCTTTCTAATATATAGTTTTCCATTAATTCCGCATCTTATACCACGAAATTCGATCTCATCCCCTACATCTATTTCATCGTACTCGTCTAGTATCTTGTAGGTATCGCCATCCCTTATGTAGATCCTTATTTTCTTATCGATAGAATGATCCTTCAGGATCTCGTTAAGCATGTAGAGTAGTTCTACTAATCGAGACATCTGATCAATTTCAAGCATTTTTCTCGGATATATGAAGACATATTTAAAGCCATCGTTAAGATTGCGTAGAAGATCAATGAGCGTTATTGTTGTGAATACTTCTGTTTTACCTGCCCCTGTCGGAGCTACAATTAATACTGCTCTAGCTGTATCCATCTCCTTTATATAGTCGTAGATGGAATATGCTTGATACCCGTCAAAACCTCTTGTTCCCCTTCTCCCAAAGTATCTTCTAAGAGTTTCAACAAACACATTATACATTGTGTCCGACAATATGTTTCTCAATAGATTTCCGAGCTTCGCGCTTAGATCGGAATAAGGATTACCCGGTATGTTTTCGCCCGGCAATATAATTCTATCACTAAGACTTGGCGATGATCGCCTAGTTATACTGAACGATGATGACAATACCATTTTTGAGTATCCAGGCATAATCCTTAGATCACTTGCTCTGAGTAAAATATCGAAGAAAATACTTCTGTAGCAAGTATTATTAACACGTATGA
>JAMOVL010000039.1 GCA_027067785.1 Desulfurococcales archaeon
AGGCTACGAGTCTATGGGCGTAAATAGTGCCGCTAGCACCACTAATTCCGATGATCAATCCTTTTTCCAATATTATCCCTCAAACCCCTGTATGATCAGACCTGCGCGGGCTCATCATGTATTGTTTTCTCAGCCCTTTCGAGCTACATCATTTCTATTAAATGGTATAATCCAAGGGTCTTAATAGTATTGATGGGGTGCACTGTATGGGGTGGATTAGGAGGGAACTGCTTGATAAATTCGTGTTTGAACTACTAAGTAGAGGTATCTATGTGTCGAGGCACTCCTACAGCTATAGGATAATGTATGGAGGACGCATGGTGTTAGGTGTTCACATCTATCCTGGTTACAAAGAGATAGTTGTGAGGCTATACGTGGACTCCTGTGGGCAGTACTGTGAGAAGGTATTGCCTGTAGTGGTTTCTGTGTTGAAAGAATTGTTCCCAGGATATAGTGTCAATATTAGGGAGTTTAAATCAGTAATTCATGGTGGTTGAAATGATAGAGAGATTGACAACTGGTATTCCAGAGATAGATAGGATGCTTAGAGGCGGTATACCTAAGGGTTTCACCATAGCGGTCGTCGGAGAGCCCGGGACAGGTAAGACAATATTCTCCTTACACTTCATAGCGGCTGGAATAAGGAATGGTGAAAAAGGCATCTATGTGACAACGGAGGAATCAAGGGAGAGCGTGATAAGACAGGCAGAAATGTTCGGGTTTAGATTCAGGGATGCCGTGCGTAGAGGAGATCTAATCATTATTGATGCATTAATGGGGGAACACGGTGATCCCTGGAGTCTCCGAGAACTGACAGTTGAAGAACTAATATCTAAGATCATGGATGCTAAGAGAACCCTGGGATACGGGCATGCCAGGCTCGTAATAGACTCTATGAGTGCTTTCTGGCTGGATAAACCAGCAATGGCGAGGAAATATAGCTATGTGATAAAACGTAGGCTTACGAAATGGGATCTAACAATGGTGTTGACAAGCCAATACGCTGTAACAACCAGCTTGGGCTTTGGATTTGGAATAGAGCATGTTGCAGACGGTATAATCAGGTTTAGGAAGAAGATAATGCGGGGTTATCTTAGGAGATTCCTCATTATAGAGAAGATGAGGCAGACGGATCACGATAAGAGAGTGTACGAGATAGACATCGTGGATGGTAAAGGCATTGTTGTTAAGGGACCATATAATGCTACGAGAGAAGATATTATGTTGCCAGCATCGGTTATCAAGAAGATTATTGAGGCACAGCTTAAAAAAGACCAAGAATTATCGATGGAGACGGTTGACCTAGATGAGAATGTTTAGATCGTAATCAGTATTCTTAATGCCCGGCTCGTAGGCTGTAGGGTCTAGTTTTGTTAGGAATCTGAAGTAGCGGCATGCTATATCGTGTGCGAAGGCGTGTAGATCCTTTAGGAGCACATTATATTCTTCCCTTAACTCTTCCCATGTTCTACCCTGTAATGCTTTTCCTACTAGGATTACTTCTCGTATCTTTGAGAGCTCGGGCCTCTTGTCCTTCGGGACCAGCCAGTGCAGCTTGGCTATTCTGTTCATTAGGTCTGCTGCAGCTTCAAATGTCATGGGGCCCATACAGTATACCCATAGGCGTTCAAGCTGTACAGGCGAGAATATATCGCTGGGTATTTGATCTAGTATGGGTTTACCCGATGACAGTAGTTGTAGGGCTACCTCTATTTCCATGTCCTGATAATTTATGGGCAGACTGTCTAGGAGTTTGAGCTTGAATTCTTTATTTGCCATTGTAACCATTTTCTCTGCATCCTTACTTAATGGCTTGATCACGAGCAACGTGTATTCGCCGCTGACAGGATTACGGTCCGGGCTTATATGTACTGGTACGAATCCATTCTTAATCCAGAATCTAAGGAGCTCCGGATTAACACCGAATCCTGCCGCTATCCAGTCATATCCCTTACTTCTAGCTTCTTCTTCGACCTTCTTAAGGCCCCAGCTCCCTATTCCTTTACCCTGTACATTGGGGTGTGTCGCTATCCTAACTATTCTTAGGCCGAATAGCTTGGCGAAATCTATGTATCGTGCATGTTTCAGAAACCTGTCCGGTATAATGTTGCCAGGTATTTTTCCTCCTTTGAGCAGTTCTTTTGCTAGTTCTTCATCTATTCTACCCTCATATGCTATCTGTAAAGCACATACGATCTTGCCGTGTCTGGTTTTTACTGCTCTTACTATATGGTGCGGGGCATCCGCGATCATTCCTAGATCGTCGGGCTCGTTCCTGTAATGGGCTAGAACATATATTCCGAACAACTGGCGGAGCTCCTCTTCTCCTTCTTTACTGAACAGGTATTCTGGATCATACTCGACATATACCAGGTTCTTTTTCTCTATATCCTCAATGTCCTCCTCCGTTAGCTCGGCGGGCTCTGCGTCGAGGAGGAGAGTTTTGAACTGCCATTTTTCTATAGGGTCATCGGCGCTGTACCTTATTGGTTCCGTCATCTCGTACTTGTAAAGTATGGTCTTCTTATCCTCTTCTAGTTTTTTGAGAAATCTAACGCTGAAGCCTCTTCCTGCTCCTTCATAGCCGTGTATTGTTGTGGAGAAGACTAGTCTCTTGTGTGCACGCCATATCTTATGTAGCATGGGCACAGGTATTCCAGCTGCTTCATCAACTATCACTATGTCGCCACGTATTCGGGGTATGTTTATGGGTTCCCAATACTCTATACTGAATCTCTCTCCCCTTAACTCGATAACATTGCCTTCTCTCTTGATCACCTTGTATTCATAGCCGAGAGCATCAAGAACTATGCGGGCTAGCATCATAAGGCTCTGGACATTACTGGGTCGGGGAGCGGTTATCAGTATTCTTGGCTTGGGCTTGACTTTTCTAAGCACATGTATTAGTCCTACAGCGCCTATACCGACTGCACATGATTTTCCTCTACCTCTATCGGCGGTGATCACGATTACTCTTTTCTTACCGTGCTTGGGCTTCTCATAGAGCTGTTCCATAAGTTTGATTACTTCTACCTGGTCCTGCGTAAGGGCTTTCTCGTACACTATTCTCGGAAACAGTGTTTTCTGCGGAATCACGATTTTTCTAGAAGTCTTAGCACTAGTTCCTGGCTTCGAATATTTCTTAATAGTCTTCTTCGCATCGACATCATAGATCCCGATGCCCTCGAACTCGAGAAGCTTCTCTTTAACCCATCTAATGAATATATGGCGTGGCTCGGGGAACTGTGGGACTGTGAGGTTTCTCTTAAATATAGTGAGCATGGTATCCCATTTCTTCCAGGGAGGAGCCAATAGTATTACAAGGCCTCCCCCCTCAACTATACCGATAAGTCTTCCAAGATCATTTGGCTTGAGATCCTTTGTTAGATCCATTACTAGAAACGAGAATGTTGAGCCGAGATATTTCTCACTGACCTCGTAGACGGCGTATTTGAATAATGTATATTTGGACTTATCAAGAATAGCTTCTTCGAAGACCTGCTTCTGCAGCACCGCGTCGTCGAACTCGTCATGGTAGACGTAGAGGCCTTTATATTGTTTCTGTTTATCGTATTTATGGCGTTGTTTCTCATAATATGTTATGGCTTTTGCAGCGAATCGGCCTAGTTCTTCTGGATCACTACCAGATAGTACTAACATTGCACGGTATCTATTCTGCACTAGGAACCCGGCAGACTTCCCTAGTTCGCGGAGGAATCTTGTAAATGATGATGGAAACTTTGTCTTATTCATAACCGTGCACCATAAACATAATGATTGCAACTATTGGTGATGCCGGGTTTAATGTATTTGATTATGAGGAAAAATAAGGGTTTAAGTATTTATGATTAAAAAATCGTTAGCCTACAATCATTCTTTTTAGCTCTCTGGCCATCCTCTCGTATCTCTCTATGTCTTCCTTGGTCAGGCTCGGCGGTACTACTTTGAGTGCTTTGAGGAAGTGCTTCATCTGTACAGGTCTTACCTTGAACTCCTCACGTAGAGCGAATATGGCTGCCTCCCTACATACTGCCGCTATGTCGGCGCCTGTGTATCCCTCAGTCATCTTCGCCAGCTCTTCTAGGTTGACATCGTCTGCGAGCGGCATCTTCCTCGTGTGTACTTTGAATATCTCCACTCTGGCCTTGAAGTCCGGCGGTGGCACGTAGATCAGCCTGTCGAATCTACCGGGCCTTAGCAGCGCTGGATCCACTATGTCTGGCCTGTTCGTGGCGGCGATTACAACTACTCTTCTTAGAGGCTCAATACCGTCAAGCTCCGTTAGTAGCTGGTTCACTATCCTGTCCGTTACACCGCTTGTATCGTGCCTGTATCCTCTGGCCGGAGCTATGCTATCGATCTCGTCGAAGAACACGATCGCCGGCGCTACCTGCCTTGCCCTCCTGAATATCTGCCTTATCGCTTTTTCTGATTCTCCTACCCATTTGCTTAGTATTTCTGGGCCTCTCACTGCGATGAAGTTCGCACCGCTCTCAGTAGCAACGGCTTTTGCAAGCAGAGTCTTACCAGTACCTGGCGGCCCGAATAACAGTATTCCTTTGGGCGGCTCTATACCCATTTCTTCGAATACCTTGGGGTTCTTCATGGGCCATTCTACTGCTTCTCTCAGCTGCTGTTTCACGTTCTCTAGGCCGCCGATATCGTCCCAGTGTACTTCTGGGACTTCTACGTAGATTTCTCTGATTAGTGTCGGCTGTACGTATTTCAGTGCTTCTAGGAAGTCAGCCATTTTCACTTTTAGTTTTCTGAGCTTGTCCGGCGGTATAGGCTGGCTTATATCGATCTTTCCTTCCTTCATGAATCTTCTCAGAGCCGCCAGTGCTGCCTCCTTAACCAGTGCTGCCAAGTCCGCGCCAGTGTATCCATGGGTCATCTCGGCAATCTTGTTCAGATCTACATCGTCGTCGAGCGGCATGTTCCTAGTGTGTACTGCTAGTATCTCTCTTCTCGCTCTCTTGTCGGGCGGCGGGATCTCGATTTCACGGTCGAACCTGCCCGGCCTCCTCAGGGCTGGGTCTAGTGCTTCGGGCCTATTCGTTGCACCGATGACGATGACTTTGCCACGCTCCTTTAAGCCATCCATTAGTGTTAGTAGCTGTGATACTACTCTCTTCTCAACTTCTCCCGTTACTTCTTCTCTCTTCGGCGCTATGCTGTCGATCTCGTCTATGAATATTATGGCTGGAGCGTTCTCCTCAGCTTCCTTGAATATTTCTCTGAGCCTCTGCTCCGACTCGCCATAGAACTTACTCATGATCTCCGGTCCGTTGATCACTATGAAGTAGGCGCCTATCTCGTTAGCAAGAGCTTTTGCGAGCAATGTCTTACCGGTACCCGGAGGGCCGTAGAGCAGTATTCCTTTGGGCGGCTCTATTCCTAGGTGTTTGAAGAGCTCTGGATGCTTTAGGGGTAGCTCGACTATCTCTCTTATCTTCTGCTTAGCCTCTTCGAGATCACCGATGTCCTCCCATGTAACCTTGGGTATTCTTTTTGCTCTTTCAATTACTTCTTTCTGGACAGGTTCTTCCTTGATCTCTATCTCCGTCGAGTCGGTTACATAGACTCTATAGCTCGGCTGCGCCGATACTACTATGAGCTTAATGGTTGCTCCGAAGACCGGTATGATTATCTCTTCGCCACGGCTGATAGGCTTCCTTATTAGGAACTGTTTAACATATTCTACGAAGTCGGGCCCGAATCGAATGGGCTCTGTAGGTGCTAGCACTACTCTTGTAGCGGGCTCGACCCTTGTCTTCCTAACAGTTACTATGTCGCCTACACCAACGCCTATTGCTGCTCTCATATACCCGTCTATTCTAATGATGTCTTTCCCTTCGTCTTCCGGGTATGCTGGCCATACCTGTGCTATGATACTTCCCTTAGGGCCTGTGATCTCTATGAAGTCGCCCGTTGATACGCCGAGCCTCTGCATTGTTCTTCTACTGATCCTTGCTATTTTCCTACCTACATCACGTTGTCTGGCTTCGACCACTCTTAGTTTTACTTCTCTCTCACCGGACATTTTGATCGCCTCATGCGAGTACTTGTTCTCTGTATTATTTTATGCAACCGTTCCTATTATTGTAATACTATACCTCTTTATATAATCTTGTCTCATAGTATGAAACATTATTATGATATATGGAAAATAACTAAATAACACCTATAAGAGTATAATATATGTGAGAGAAGTATATAATTAATTAAAAGTATAAGATAAACTGTAAAAGTGAGGGTGAGACCATGGTAGAGAGAGTTAAAACAGGTATACCAGGATTCGACGAGATAGTCTACGGCGGAATACCGAAGCGTAACGTAGTACTACTAAGCGGAGGACCAGGAACAGGAAAAACAATATTCGGCCAGCAATACCTCTGGAACGGACTCCAAATGGGAGAACCTGGAGTATACGTGGCGCTGGAGGAACACCCCGTACAAGTAAGAATAAACATGCGCCAGTTCGGATGGGATATAAGATATTATGAGCAGGAAGGTCAGTTCGCCATAGTCGACGCGTTCACGGGCGGGATCGGAGAGGCTGCTAAGAGAGAAAAATACGTTGTAAGAGACCCGACAGATGTTGGTGAACTAATTGATGTGTTGAAAGCAGCTATTCGCGATGTAGGAGCAATGAGAGTAGTAATCGATTCAGTATCAACACTATATCTCACAAAGCCCAGTGTCGCCAGAAGCGTAGTGCTCCTACTGAAACGCGTACTGTCCGGCCTCGGGACAACATCAATACTTATATCCCAGGTAAGCGTCACGGAGAGAGGATTCGGAGGACCTGGCGTAGAACATGCCGCAGACGGTATAGTAAGGCTTGACCTGAACGAGTTCAACGGCGAACTCGTCAGAAGCATCATAGTATGGAAGATGAGAGGTACTAAGCATAGCATGAGGAGACATCCATTCGAGATCACCGATAAAGGAATAATAATATATCACAACAAGGTACTCAGAATCCGTGGAGCGTCCGTAGTATTTGAACAGATATAGAGCGATTACACTAAACTATAAATTAGTTGCACTGAAAGACTATGTTGTGATTATAAGAAGCTATCTTTTTATATCGTTCATCTACGCCTAGATATTTTATAGGTTGACCATAAAATGATGAACCCAATGAGAGTCCATGGTTATTATAGATATTCCTGTCCTAATTGTGAAGGAGTAAATAATGATGTAAGACTGATTTATAAAGCGCCTTGCCAGAAATGTCTTCCCCCTCAACTATTTATCAAGTTAAAGAAAGAAGTACTGGGTAAAGATTATCAGTTAATAATTAAGACTTACTACGAGAATATTTCCGAGCCTAAAGGAATTAAGAAACTTTACATGTTTAATGAAAAAGTACAGGAATTTGAAGAATTCTTTAAGAAAGCAACCGGAGGCTACCGGTTCTGGAGCGCTCAGCGGACATGGGCTAAGAGAATACTCAAGGGTAAATCCTTCAGCATTATTGCCCCGACAGGTATGGGCAAAACGATGTTTGCACTAGCTACTGCTCTCTATTTCTACAAAAAACATGTATATTACTATAAGAACGACCGTGTTGAGAGGCCGAAATGCTATCTTGTCTTCCCTACAACACCTCTTCTCCTGCAGGCAGAAAAGCGTTTGAAAACACTTGCAACCAATGCAGGCATCAAGCTATGCAGCGAAGAAGACTCTGATAATCCAAAATGTCTGAAAATAATTGCTTTTCACGGAAAGATTTCCAGGAAGAAGAAAGAAGAATACATGGAAGCCATAAGAAAAGGAGACTTCGACATACTATTATCTACAAACATGTTCATGCATAAAAACTACCAGGAGCTCATGGACAAGCGCTACTCGTTCATTGCTTTAGACGATGTCGACGCCATACTCCGGAGCGGGAAAGCGATCCGAATACTGTTTTACATACTCGGAATATCCGATGATGAAATACAGGAA
>JAMOVL010000040.1 GCA_027067785.1 Desulfurococcales archaeon
AGTAAGGCTATGGTGGAATGCGGGTGCTAGTCATATATATCTTCAGGTATCTCTATGATCTTCTTTCCAGCTACGACCTGGTCCACGCTATGTATCGCTCCTCCCAGCTCTTCGATAACCATTCTGACCTCTCCATAATCTATGTCTTGTCCCTCGATAACCACTATGATGTTCTGGGTCTCAACATCGACTTCTTTAACAGTAATATTGACGGCATCCACTCCTTCTACTTTTGAAAGATTCTCAGCTACATCAACTATGCTTGGGCCTTTAATCGGTACGAGTACGTCGAGCACGAGACGTTTTATCAAGGCCTCATCAATCACCACAATACTTGTATGGATTAGACCAGGTATTAAGCATAATGGAGTAGGGCGATAAAATTATAATAAGTATTCCTTGTATCCCGAATATGTAGAAATACATTGTTATGGTGAACACATATGGCTGAGAAACTAGTTCCACCGGAACCAATAGTGAAGAGACCCATATTGAGGAAACACGGCGGCCTAGACCAGGGTACGAGGATTGGGAGAGGATTCAGTAAGGGTGAACTAGAGGCTGTAGGCCTCGATTTCAAGACGGCAATGAAGCTCGGCCTCAGGATCGACAAGAGGCGTAGAAGCGTTCACGAGTGGAACATACAGGCTCTGAAAGAATATCTGAAGAAAATAGGGTATCTGAAGGAGTAAAAATACATTCTCTTTTAGACACGTCTATATGTCCATTACTCAATACATATTTTGAAGATAATTACATCAATTATTTTGGTGTACAATCTATTTGAACACAGTATATTTTCCAACGATCTCCGTGGGATGTATTCGGCCAATTAGTATTAATCCTGATTCCCAGGCATATGAAGGATAACTATTACATAGTAGAGAAGCCAAACAATAATTGGTGGATGGGTCCTAGGGGGAGTCACCCCTGTTCATCCCATCCCCGTGCCGGGGGTGTTACAGGGGCCGGTCAAGAATGTCTTTGGGTCGAAGGTATTTAATACTTTATTCAACAATTAAATATTGACACTAAGAGTGGGAAACCAATCCCACAGAATTGGTATTTTCTGTGGAAAATATTTTAAGAGAATTCTTAGGTAAACTGAAAATTTTTCTCCGTCCCACATAAATATATCATGGAGCTCTCTGATGAGGGTTCAAGAAGCAAACATAATAACGATGAGAGACCCTAAACTAGAAACACGGCAATAACGGAGGATAGAGAAATGACTCTACCATTGTACAATGATATAGCTGGGGGTGTCAATAGGATCTCCGACAACATAATGGAGATATCGATTAGATCACGGAGTAGGGTTGTTAGTGTAAAATTAGACGAGGCAACAGTCCATATACTCGATAAACAAGTACGTAGGATAAATGCTCGTAGCAGGAGTGAAGTAATAAAGGCATTGATAAGAGCATTCGTCTATGCAATGTCGGAGCTTGAATCCCGTACCAATAGCGAGCCATACCGGCTAAAAATAGTTGTTAGTGTAGAAGATGAATTCACTGGTAAAACAGGCAAGGTAATAGTGAAGCTTCCCGATACAGGAATTGTGGAGTATTAATATAATCGTTTGTTTTGCTACAGGGCAGAATATCAGGGTCTAGATATTGTTGTATTTACTAGAATATCGATTTACAATTGATCACATTATTCTTCGGGTTTCTCCCCGGATTCAGCCTTCTTGAGCTTCTCCACAATAAGCCTCACAATATCGGCAGGAAGACTTATCTGGTGGGCTAGCTGCTCTATGGGTACTCCGCCATATTCTTCTAGGGCTTCTTTAACTGCTGTAATAGCCTCGATATAGTAGACTTTTCTGCTTATCCTTCTCCTTGCTATGAGTCCGAGCCTGTTTAGCTCTGCGAGGTATCTTGACTCTATTGTTCTGGGTCTACCGGTAACCTTTGCTAGATCTTCGGCTGTTGCTTTTTT
>JAMOVL010000041.1 GCA_027067785.1 Desulfurococcales archaeon
AGGCAAGCACTCCTACACGATAACCTCGCCGATCGCTGGAGCCGTTACATACATAGATAACGCAGCCATAACAACAATCGCACGTGCAGCTGGTGCACCATTCGACAAAGGGGCCGGAGTATATCTGCACGCCAAAGTAGGCTATAGAGTCAACAAGGGAGACCCATTAATAACAATATACAGCAGTAGCTCTACACGTCTCCAAGAAGCAGTCAACCTAGCGACTAGATACTCACCACTAATAGTTGAAGGCATGTTGCTCAAAGTACTACCGTAAACCAAGGTCTTTTCTTAAATAAATTCCTTTGTTTTTACTCTTGCTTCAACTCGACCCGGATATTCTTGAGCCTTGTCGATGCAGGGAGAACGTTTTTCAAGAATCCTTCAATAACCCCTATTAATGCATTGGCGAGCTTATCATCTAGGACTACGAGCTTATCATTAACGAATAATCTTATCCCTCTGGTCTTGATACACTGTGAAGGAGTTATGATGCCTTTTAAGAGTTTTTCAGCTATCTCGTGTTTTGAAGCCATGCCACATATGCTTGGCTCGACCGTTATGGCTGAGGAGATCTGGGATACTGCGTCGAGATATATTTCTCTTGCAAGCTTCTCGGCTTCATCGATGAGTAGAGCATTGAAGCCCATTTGTAAGGCTTTCTCCACCGCCTCTAGATCATTACTGACAATATACCATAACCCCGGTTCTCCAGCGATTAGATCTACTTCGCCGGGCTCCTCGATGACCGCTATGGCTCTGCCGATATCGGATCCTTTAAAGCCCTCGGCGATCACTAATGGTGTATAGTAGGGTATGTTCTCAATAATTTCTTCAAGGCTCTCCATAGGCTCGGAAACAATTATTAGTTCTTCGGGATTAGATACTACGATATTTGTGGCGCCGGCATACCTATATCTTGCAGCATCACCTAGATCCTCAAGGATAGATGAGCTCGTCTGCAGAATAATCACGGGCTTAACGCCTAGACGATTAAGTTCTCTAGTGAGAAGAACGCCCAGGCTTGTCTTTCCTACTCGTGACTTCACAGAAATTATTCTGTAAACACAGGTTAGCCCCTCTAGGAGTCTATGTCTATTCTTCGGCGCCATGCGTATTTACACCACACTTCGTTCCAAGATATAAATTGAACGTACACTAGAATCTAGGTTCTCCCGACTAATTTAGATATCCACAAAAAGACATTGGTTTTCCAGTAATGGTTTTGTCTGGCCGAATAGTTGTAAAGGTGATATTGTGGATAGTTCATGGTTGACCTTATAAATTGTTACGTGGATATATCCTTAGACTAGTAAACATTTTTCGCAGGTGTAAGCATGCCCGAGAAATATGATGTAGCAATTATCGGTGCAGGCGTCGCGGGGCTGACCGCGGCGTATGACCTGGTTGCCCGGGGCTTCAAAGTAGCTGTTATTGAGAGCAAGCCCCGGGAACGAATAGGTGATAAGACCTGTGGCGATGCCATAGGCACTCATCATTTCACCGAGCTCGGATGGAAGCCTCCATCAAATATTATAGACCACAAATACTCTGGGGTAAAGATCTATAGTCCTAGCGAGAAATACGGCCTCGCCGTCCCGGGCGAGGGAGTTAGTGTTAATCGTGTTAAATTCGGTCAATGGCTACTATCACGTGTTCTTGATCATGGCGGTGTTCTCTACGATAAACATGTCCTTGTTGATGTCGGTCTGAAGAACAACCGTGTCGAGAAGATCATCGTGAAGGAAGTCGGGGAACCCGGAGTCAAGGAAATATATGCTGAGGCATTCATAGATGCGAGCGGTGCTAAGCCCAGTCTCCGCCCGAGACTCCCGAGAGAATGGCCTATAGCGGAAAGGCCCTACATGACCGATTTCAACATCGCTTATAGAGAAGTTATTGAGCTAGAGAAACCGCTTGAAACCGATAAGGAATACGCCGTCATCTATCTAAATACCGAGATAGCGCCTGGAGGGTACTGGTGGTTATTCCCCAAGGACCCGGAGGGCAGAACTATAAATGTTGGCCTAGGCGTTGTCTGGGGGCCGCAGGGCTATAATCCGAGGCACAACTACAACAAGTACCTTAAACCCAGGTTCAAAGGCAGATTGATACATGCTGGTGGAGGCATAGTACCGACACGTAGACCGCTCCCCACGCTTGTATGGAGCAATGTAGGAGTAGTCGGTGATGCAGCATACACTGTTAACCCTGTCCACGGAGGCGGAATAGGATCTTCGATGCTTTCGGCCAGTATAGTAGCCAGGAATATGGCTAACGCGCTCGAGTCAGGAAGAGTGGATGAGACGACAATGTGGAAGGCAAACAAGGAATACATGGCAGTATACGGTGCGAAACAGGCTTCACTAGATATTCTGAGAATGTATCTCCAGAAGCTTACAAACGATGATTTCGAATGGATACTGAAGAACAAGATAGTTGACGGAGCCTCAATATATGATCTGGGGACAAAGGGTAGTCTCGTTGAGGAAATAGTCCGTGGCGTAGGCAGGCTGATCAGACTCTTGGGAAGACCGAGCCTGCTGAACCAGCTCAGAATAGTTAGGAGCTATATGAACAGGGTTAAAACACTATATCTCGACGAATACCCAGAATCACCAGATAAACTCCATGAATGGATGCTCCGTGCAGACTCTGTCTTCGACGAGTATAGGGTTGAGATAGGATACGATCCTGGGCCAAGGGTTAAATGGTGATAGTCGCGGGCCTGGACCTGAGGGCGCGTAGCGATAAGCCCACGGGAATAGCTTTTCTTAAAGACAATAAACTCGTTTTTGTATCCAAGACCTATACCGATGAAGAAATAATCGCGCTCCTCACAAGATATAAGCCACTAGTGGTTGCCCTAGATGCCCCGCTATCACATGCAAATGGATTTAGAGAAGTCGATAAAAAGATGATCAGGCAGGGCTATCGAGTTCTACCACCGGGATGGAAATCCATGAAGATGCTCGTATCAAGAGCGCTCAGGATCAAAGCATTATTGAGCGATAAAGGCATATATGTGATAGAGACTCATCCCAGAAGCTCGCTCAAATCCTCGGGCTGTAGCATAGAGGAATTACTGGGTATGGTAGGGATCGAAAAGGAAAGAATAAGGTGCTTGTCGAGGGATGAGGTGGATGCAGTGGTAGCTGCTTTGACAGCCTATTATTATGTTAGGGGAGAATATGTTAGCGTGAAAGACGTGGATGGAGAGATAATATTGTTGCCGAGAATATGCGGTTTATAGACGGGTTTAGGATAGATACTGTGGTGCGATCTCCACTATCCTATTCATAATGTAGTCGAGAACAGCTGTCTCACTGAATGGTTTCTTTAGTTTTATAAGTAATGGTATTTTCAGTGCAAACCCGCTTGCATGTGGGTGACCTCCTCCTCCGAGGGCTTTGGCTATTTCTCTGATGTTAACATTTCTGCTTCTCAGACTGACTTTTCCCTGATCAGATATGACAGCGACTACTTCAGCGTTTTTCCTGGCCATGATATAGGCGGCCGCAAAGCTGTTCTCGATGTACTTGTTGGACTTGATGAAAGCGAAGATTATTCCGTTGATATTCTTGATCCTTACATGTTTTTCTATCTCCTTGTACGCGTTGATCTCCTTCTCAACCCTCTCAATGAGTATATCGTTAAAGCTTTTATCCCATAGTTTTTCCTCGAGAATAGTTTCGAGGACTTTCATTCTCCACGTGTCAGGATCATCTCTACGTATGAGTCTGAGATACCATGGGCCCAGCCAGTGATCGAACCTCCATAGATCTCCTGAGCATACTCCTCTGACAAGTTCTTCTACGAAGTCCTTATTGATTTGTTCTCGATGTTGAGCATATCGTGCTACGACGCCGGTGGCACAGATAGATCTATCAACATGTATGTCAACACCTATTTTCTCGAATTCTTTGAGCCATTCCGCGTCCCATACGTGGTGATCATACCATTCTATCCTTATTCCTCCACGGATCTTTTCCTCGAGAATAGGCTTGATGTATTCGAAGGTTTTCTGGTTCATCCCCAGATCCATGAAGGCTATCGTACCGACATCATTGATCTTCTTTATCTTTTTGAAGGCCTCTATTAGCAGGTATGGCTCTGTGAACATTATATGGGCTGGCATGTAGCCCCTATAGTGAATATATACTGCGGCAGACCCTACTCCATCCATATCGGTGTGTGTCACAACCATGTATTTATCGGAGCCACTCAATGTTCTTGCCACCACTGCCTTGTCGAATCATTTTATCTAGCCTTATAAGGAAATATAAAGTAAGTGATAACCCGGTATAAAGTAGTGGTGTGAACACGGGCTTGCCGGGTATACCTAGAGATCTCTGTCTACGTTGCAAGGGCTACCGTAATCTATGCGGTCTAGGATATTGTCCCCTTCTCCGGAGCTTCCGCGGCAAGGTCAAGGTTATCACGAGTATTAATGATACGAGGGTTAACGGGGCAACTCCTCCTTCTGCGCTTGTCGGGGAGCATGGGTACCCCTATATTAACGTCTATATAGGGTTGCCTCCAAGTGTATACGGCGATGAGGCGAAGAAATATGATGATCCCCGTTCATGGTTCCTGAGGCTCGGCCTAGGCGATATTATAGAGCTGAGATCTCAGCTTGTCTACGCTAAGAAGAAGAGCAGAGCTAATAATCCATGGAGGCTCTATGAGGAAGAGATAGGATTAGCTGCTCTATCAAGAAGGCCTGTAGATGCAGAAGCAGAGCTCTCAAACATACCGAGACCGAGACTAAAGCTTGATCCTCTTCTACCACCGATGGGGCCGAGCATTACTGCCCGTAGAATAAGAGTTTCCGGGAATCCATCGCTACACCCGGTATTGGAGAAGACTATATGGGATGACCTTAGGGCCGAACAAGCTGTGTGGAGACTCCACAGAGTAGGCCTAGATCACTATGAGATAATTAGGGCTTTATCGCTAGGATTCATCGGTACGTTGAAGCGTAGAAGACTCGTGCCAACAAGGTGGAGCATAACAGCGGTAGATAGTATGCTCGCCAAGATGTACTTGAAGAAAATACATTTATCCAGACCAGTAAGCGATATACTCGTATATCACGCCGAGTATCTTTACAATAAGTACACGATAATACTAGCGCCCGGCCGGTATACCTCGACATGGATAGAGGTATGGATGCCTAACAGTCTCTGGAACCCGCATGCAGAGCCCTCAATACTCATAATAAAGGATGACTACTGGGGACGCCCCGAGAAAATGGATGGAGGATTCCTCGCAGCGAGAACCCCGATCCTCGAGCATTTAGCCCGTATGAATAGGCAGGCTAAAGTCATCATTCTGAGAGAAGTACTGCCACAATACATTTATCCCGTTGGAAACTGGCAGATAAGAATGACTGTCGCCGAAGCCCTCCGTCGAGGTCCCGTGTTGAAAAACCCTATGAAGAACGAGCTACTATTATATCTTAGAAAAACACATAGTGTACCCGATCACATCTATGACTATGTATGTAGGAAAATATATGGCGAGAGGCAGTTGACCCTCGATGATTTTCGGCATTAATAGAAACAACAACGTAGAAGAGGAACTTCGTTCGAATAAAGAAGCATATGTTTTATCTATTTTCATATATGTTGCGTTCATAGTATCAATAGCCATGTCCATATATATGTTCTGGCAAACATATTTCTTATATCCAAACTTATTAATCAAATTCAGCACATATTTTGTTTTGACAATATTCATATATATTGCTATAACAGAGATGTACGATCTGAACATTATGCTTTCAAAAATCAAGCTATTCTCAGAATTGCTATATATTAATGTAGGCTATATTCTCATAGCTCTGAGCATTTTATTATCTGTGGACTTATTAACAGATATATTAACAAATATATCAAGTAGCTATGTTTATTTATTCACGATAACAGATATCATATTTATTCTAGGCGAAACAATCCTACTATATACCCTAGGAAGAAAAATATTGTCAGAACTCGATCTAAAAAGGCTAATAGAAAGAATTTACGGCGACATATATGGACTCATAAGTAGTTTCTGGAAAAAGATCAAGAGATTAGACTTCTTTGCAGATACTACATATTTAATATTCATGACGTTGCTAAACACCTACCTAGCAATAGGTTTTCAGGCAGTGAGGATATTCAGTGTCGTAACGGATCATATATCTATTAATTCTATTCTGAACTGTCTAGTACTTATTATAATGATTAAGATCTTAATGTATTCGTTAACCATTTCATATATGACATATACCGGGGTAATACTTTCATCACAACAGAAGACTGAACTAAGAGATGTTCTACTTGCATTCAATAGACGTCAACCATTTATCGCGGCTATCTATTATAGGACAAATGACGAACTAAAGGATTATATCAAACATATTTTCAAAAACCCATTAAACGATGTAATCATAATAGTGCCATATGATCTTAAATCAGAGTGTGTGAAGTTTATCAAAGCTGTAGAGAATAATAATACAGCTGTTATAATTTATCTGAGAAGCCAAATGGTTGCCCTTCAGAAACTGCCCATGTCAACAAATAAGAAGATATTCTACATAAGCTCGCCTCAATTTATGCAGATAAGCCATGTAATACGGGATGTCAGGCTTTCAGCTCCAACTTTAAGAATAGTATTTTGTCTAGTGGGTAAAGAGAGTGTAATCGAGAAATCAGGTACTACGACAGTCTACAGGTTTATTAGAAGTATACTAAACTATTTTTGTATAATTGGGTCTTCACGTGTGTTCATAGAATTTCTTGTTCCACAAAATATTTCCAGCAAGATATTGGAGCTTTTATCACTAATTGTTCATGATAAATATACATTGTCTAAATAGTAATGAATAATAAATATGTTTTTTGAAACCGTTGTAATGTATGAGAATATTTATCGGATACTGTTGCCGTTTGATTTTATGGAATAAATCAATATTTAGTCTCAGATACATACTAGTTATGTAGATGGAGCGAAAAAATATTATGCACAAGGAGTTTGCTTATGGGATGTATGGAGGGATTATTATGAGTGTAATTGAAAAAATACCTACAGGAATCAAAGGATTTGACGAGATTATTGAAGGGGGCCTGCCACGACCAGGTATAACATATATAATAGGTCATCCGGGCACAGGTAAGACCACACTGGCACTACAGATCCTCTATAACCGAGCGCTTCAAGGAGAAAAAGGAATGTATGTGTCGTTAACGGAAAAGAAAGAATCAGTTATCATGAGATATAAGAATTTCCCTGCATTCAAAAAACTAGAAGAATTTATCAATGAGAAAAAACTCATGTTATTCGAAGCCATACCAACTTATGGTCTCAGTAAGGATATGGTGATAAGCCTTATCGATGATGCATTTAACATTGCCCAAGAGAACGGGGTAAAGAATATCATATTTGATACAGTGACAAGTCTAACAATGTATCTTAAGAGAGACGAGGTACGTACGATTTTATCGTATATTAACGATAAAATCTATAGCCAGAAGATAATGGGGATTATGATAGCAGAGCTCCCATTGTATAGCGAAGTAGTTAATCCTCCGAACGAGGAATTCATGTGTGACGTCCTAATAGTCATGGACTATGTATGGATCTATGCTGGGGCACCTAAGCTTGATGTGAGACTAATACCTGTTAAGAGCAGAGTAAGTAGAGTAGACAGGAGATCGTATATTGCTGTGATATCACCGGAAACAGGTATAGAGGTAATAGGTACAATAGAGACGGAACATTTCACCCCATTCAGACAGGGATAACCTAGTTGAACAACAGGTTTTCATCCTGTATACGTAGATCTATAAGGCATGCCCTCTTCATACCTTTATTCCTATTTATATTAATTATTCTAGTAACTGTTCTCTTCGTATTATCGAGTTCAGGTACTACGATAATTGTTTCGCCTGATTTTCTCCTTATATCAATGATTGTTTATATGCTTTTCATCACACTATTCCTACGTGTTTACAACTATGCTAAGACTGTTCTCGATATAGAGGTTTCGTGTGATATTATATCTTTGGAAAAACTCTTGTTTATCTACATCGTTACGATAATAATACCGTTGATTTATCCAGTTAAAGAGAACTTATCATATGTCATAGACATATTTATAACGATAACAGCGATTATTGTACAACTACACTATGCATCCATATTATCAAGAATATCGTATCTTATGGCTTCAACCTATAAATCGGGACAAGAGGAGACTCCAAGATTTCCGATGTATAGGTTTAGGAATATATGGCTTCTCCGAGGATTCATAGTTTTGGGAATCATACTTGTCCTAGCACTTTTTATATCTCTGAGATTTTTTATGTCCGGTATCAGCAATGATTACATAGTATTCATTGCCATCCTAACAATATTTTTTCTTGTATTATCAGGCATTTTGTCTATAAAATATAAGATAGCGAATGATCCGTATCGTGGCCTTAGATTTGCCTCCCTCTACAGGATGTTCACGATCATGAATATGCTAGCAGTATTCATATTCTACGGAATCGCTACAGCAAGCACGAGAAAAATATATGGAACTATTGATCCGTATGTTGTATCATTTCTCGTCGAAACTGTTGCTGCTATGTTCATAATTGTTTATCTAAAGTACTCTCTCGACGATCTCATTGGATTGATAATAGTGTCCAAGGTTCCAGGGATAGCTAAGGAAGCCGGTATGCTTCCCATATATATGATTATACATGACATCCCTGTTATGGAGAGTATATCCAAGGTATCACACGCATTTAACGATATCTTAAGATCCATATGGCTCGCTGGATTCCCTATAAACACGGTAATTTATATTTCGAAACCATATAGTCTTCTAAGAACAATGCTTCTTTTCAACTTTAACGAGACATTTGAAGAAGTCAAAGAAGAGATGACAAGTCTAGGTGAAGATTTCGTAAAAGTAGTTGGACCGCCTGAAGCCTATATATTTAATATAGCGTACCCAGTAGCTGAAACTCTACCACGTCCGCCGAGATATTATTTCAATATTAAAGTACATGAGAGAAACATTACGTTCGAGAGGATCTACTTAATACGTTCTATAATGAGCATTATCAGAAAGTCGAAAGGTGTTCTATTAATAATAGAGGATCTATCTGATCTAATCAATATTAGTAGTTTCACGACAGTATATTCACTCATCAGAACACTCCTTTCCCTATTGAGACCAAACGTCGATGCAATGATCATAATCACGCCCGATTATAAGCCTCACGAACAATACATAAATGTTTTCAAGAACATAGCAAATAACGTAGTGGATGTAACAAGATTATTAATCTAAGACTGCGTTTAACATCTTATAGTTATGTTTAGACAATGTTTTTAGCCCGGGTTTTGTAGGGGAGGGTTATCATTGGCGGAGAATGCCGAGGAAAAGGAAATCTACGAGATTATTGCAGGCATGCCTATTGAGACAGATAAGCTAAACGTCCTCTCCGACATAACATTTGAAGCCCAGCTCTTACTGAGGAGCAAGTTTATAAAGAAAATAAAGCTTGGGTTCGAAGACTTTAAGAATCTGCCTAAACTCGCCGAAGATAAAGAAGTTCTCCTCACAACAACCCTAGATGGCAAGAGGTTTATCATTTATTTGAGCCATGGCAAAATAGTCTCCTCCGCAATGGTTGATACCAGTAGTGGTACTAGGCAGGTTGGATTAAAGCCACTCGCAACCCTCATAGCAGCTTCTAAGATCTCCCCTATAACTTTCAAGCTATATGAAGTACAACCTATGGTTTCGGAGGATAGAACAAGAGAGGCAAGTATAAGGCCTTCACTCCTAGAAAAGGGTTCGAGGAAACGTAGCGGGCCCATCGAAGTCAAGGCTGTGCCCGAAGTAAGGCCTGTACCGATACCAAAAGAAGAAAAAGAAGGACAGCCTATCATCCTGGAGTTCACGAGGCGCATTAAGGAGTTCATGGATAAAATGAAGGAAGACGTGTCTGATCTAGCCGGTTATTACGGATGTAAGTTCCTCGACCTCAAGATCGAGATAAGCAGAGGTGTCCTGAAGATTAAGATCTATGTTAAAAAGAAAGGATTATTCACAAAATGCAGAACAGAGGATCTCAAAAAAGCCGTGGAAAACGATGCTGATATACTTCTAACAATGCTCGATCTCGATACACCGTGCGAGGTATATGTTATTGAGCGTAAGAAGTAGGGCTAGTCATATATAGTGGAATATTTATATTTCGGTCTTATCCTCGCTGCTTAGTATTTGACTATCATTTATATTTGATAGCCACAATAGATACATTATGTAATTAATAGTGGTTAGAAGTTTTGGTAATTTACTATAAGATGATAAACGAAATGGTGGATCTCGGTTGATACTGAGATTTGTACGTGTTAGAGAAAAACCAGCTGGCAAAATGCCCGATCTCTATATTGATACCATATATGAGCTGGGAAAATACTCGTATTCGGCAATGGTCCTCCGTGTAAAGGATCGGCCAGGAGTTCTTGCCAAGATACTGAACGTGCTTGCCGAGCGAGGAGTTGATATAGCGAAGGTTAATGTTCCTGAAATACCTAGTGGTGGAGAAGGTTTCGTCTCGATCCTGATGCGTAATTGTGGTGAAGCCTGCCTCGAAGAAGTGGAGAAACAGCTCAAGAAGCTAGACGTCGTTCTCGGGATAAGGAAGTTTCTTCCTCAGACCGGGTTCTTGTTCATCAAGTATAACTCTATAAAGCTCATTGATCAACCTGCAGTCATAGTTACGCGCAACATGATACGTAGCATTATAGATGTTTTTATCAAGCAGGGAGGATACGCTGATCTAGGGACGAGGAATGCGTTGAGAACAATAGGTCATGGTATAGGAAAGCAGTTGTACGAGTGTATATCAAAGATAGAGATGGAGGTTGGCGAGGGCATTGAAGAATATAAGGTAGCCTTAAACCTGTTGAAAGACATTTATGAATCGCTAGGATTTGGTATAATGGATATAATCGAAGTGTTGCCGATGATGAGGTATACGATAAGGATAAAGAATAATATGGAGTGCATTGCTGCCCGTGACCTCCATATAATTGATTTCACGGGATATATTACGAGAGGGATACTGGAGAGGTTCTTTGCCGATCTCTTTGGTCGTCGTGCAGTAGCAAAAGAGACGAGATGCATCAATCATGGAGATGATGTCGATGAGTTCAAAGTAGACATCTATGAGTCATCATCAACGCTATTACTCAGGTAATACTTGTTTTAAATAATATTAAGTGTATAAATGCTCATTATTTAAAGAATTTCATTTTTAGAATCCATAACCAGATCAATGTGTGGTTTCAAAAGATACAATATATGAAGAAGATAGAGAGACAAAATAGGGGGTTATAGTTACATTCCAAGCTCTCTTGTTCTCTCGAATAATTCCTTCGTAGCTTCGCCTACTTCTTTAGTGCCTGAGACTAGCTCTGCCGTTTCTGCGGCCTCTGTTTCTGGAGCCATTGACAGTACTTCTGCTTCTGTTCCTGTCTCCTTGAGCTCTTCTACAGCGCGCTTGTAGACTGCTGCTGGGTCGTAGTAGTAGTTGAAGATTATTCTTGATACATCCCATACGTTGGTGACTCCCTTGTAGAGCATCCAGTTGAGTATGGTGGCTTTCCTGTAGATCTCGTCGATTATGTCTTCTAGTTCTAGTCCGCTCTTCATAGCTATATCTCTGAGATGTATGCTTTTCTCCATGTCGATCCTGAAGGCGTCTTTCTTGGGATCCCACTGTGCGATCGTTATGTAGCGGTTGAAGTCCTCCACTTCTTGTATAACGGTCACTCTTCTCTGTACCTTGACGACACCTTTCTCAATACGTGTGATCACACGGCGTAGATGTATGAATATATTCATAAGCCTCATATATGTTGGCGGAATATTCATCGGCGGACTCGTCAGCCTCTTAATAGCGTAATCAAGAGTCTCGGCATGGATAGTTGAGTTGTGTGTTAGTACTAGTCCTCCTGATATTGCGAACATATGCGTGCCCGGTACTTCGATATCATATAAAAGTGAATCTTTCTCTACGGTCTCTGTACGTATAACTTTATGTATGTATAGCCCGTCATATTTCTTGACCTTAGTATAAGTTCTCTTCTTCAATAGTTCCCGCCTACCGAGTATTTCCAGTATTTTAACCTTGCTACTACCGCCGATAATCGTTATAACATAGATTATGGATGATTTCTTTGCAAATCCTCTAGTATTATCAACTATTCTTAACGAAGCAAGTATATCCAAGCTTTTCAGAATCACGATGATTGATTCGGCAAGTTTTCTATTTACAGTCCGAGCGTTTATACGTATATGTTTGTCTTTATCAACTATTACACTTCCATCTCCATCCCAATAACCCTCAATAATACCTCTGCGGAAGTCTTCTGGAGCTCTTAGAGCTAAGTCTAGTGGTACGCTACGTTCATAGTCATTGACTTTTCCTTGGAGTATTTCATAGATTAGCAGTGCTAATGCTTTGGAATCAACATTTATGAATAGAATGTTGTCCTTCGTTTGTACTACATATATTGCTTCTTCGTCTAGCCCGATCCTTTTCAGTGTTTCAATGAACTTATTTGCTAATCTGGTGTCTTTACCCGGATATAGTACGATGCGTCTTGGTAGCCCGTCCTTGTCGTCATATTGTATTGTTCCATCTGCTAGGAAGAATCCTAAGATATAGCCGAAATTCCTGTCTAGTTTGATTCTTATCGGTATGGATCTTCTTCCTTTTTCTCCGTACTTTACTTTTCCATCACTTAGCTTATCAGGGTGTATTCCTAGCTCTATGAATAATCTGTAGGGTATTGAGGCTTTTCCATAGTACCAATCATCAACATCACTAATTGATCTACCGATCTTGGATGCAGTCTTACGGATTTCTCCTTTTCCATACTCCCTGAGTACTTTACTAGCATTTTCTATGTAGAGCTTGTCACTGTATTTCTCTAGAAGTTTAACTGCATTGATCTCATTTATTTCTTCATCAGTTAGTGCCAACGTTCTTAATGAAACAAGTAGGTCGCCCTTCTTAAGCTTGTGTGCTGGCTTGGTGGTCAGCTTTCCGTTCTCGAGGACGATCACTGGATGATTCTCGTGTACTTCATGTACGACGCCTCCTTCGAGATGTATTCTAACGAATCTATTTGATCCGTTCTTTACTACAACTCTTGAAACGGGTACCCATAGCGGTTTTCCATCTGAATATGTTAGGACTTTAAGATCTTTTACTTTGTTATCTATCACATCTTCGACTAGTTTTCCTATCTCGTATAGGTCTATACGTCCATTAACAGAAGCTAGTACTAGCTGGTCTCTCGGTAGACATAGGCCTCCGTGTCCTGTGGCTAGTGATTGGAAGAGCACAAACGCTTCTTCACCGCGAACCTCACCAACAATAATATAGTCAGGACGATAACGCAGGCTCAGCTTTACCAGATCGAACAACCTAATACTCGTACCACCCGAAGAGCCAACCAGGTAGCTCTCACGGCTCGTAAGCTGCACCCAGTTAGGATGAGGCAGGTTAATCTCAGGAGTATCCTCAACAGTAACAATCTTCATACCAGGCTTGATAAACATCGAGATAACGTTTAGCAGAGTGGTGTTGTGGTTTAGCCTCCACCCTATCTGTCCTATGACGAAGTTATGCGTGTCTTCTACTTCGAAGTCGTAGAGATACTCATTTGTTGGTTCGACTTGTTCGATCCTCAGTATTTTCTCGCAGAATACATCGCCGATAACCAGTGATTCCATCTTGTCGAGTAGGGCTATTGCCTGGCTACCAGTTTTTGCCTTATAATATCCGATGAAGTCTAGAAGGTCTTCTCTATCAAGAGCTCTATATCCGTGCTCGTACTGTCTAACGTATCTACTGGATAGCCCTAGTTCTTTCTCAACACGTTTCTTACCAATGCCGAGCCTACTCCTTATCTCTGCAAGCGCTGGGCCTACAGGGAATACATCTATGTTCGGGTTGGGCTGAACATCTGCATTATTACCGATAATCTCTTCGATCTTCTCTCTGGATATACTGTATTCTCTGAGCATAGCTATGAATCTGGCCGCCTCGGAGCCATATATGATAACTCTGTATAACGGTGTGTTCTTGACAGGTTTTTCTTTGACTACGTGTTTTATACGCATCCTCTTCAGGATCAAGGATATGCCGTTGGCGAGATCCTTAGACCTGGTTGAGAACCCAACTATGATCTCGTTCTTGCCGCTGCTCTTCTTGACGTACAGTGATCCATCTGCATCGAATAGCCCGGCTAGGAATGCCTTTAGAACATCCGGATCATTATTGAACAATATTTCTTCGGGTATGCGGACGGTATAGCTCTTCTTTTCATTGAATAGCTTGGCTAGCTTAGCGGCTAGGTTTTCGTCGTTGAATCTAATGAGTAGTACTTCGTTCCTCTTGTCCACTGTAATATTGGGGGTTTTACCGTATAGTCTGCGTGCTATACTGATGTATTTCTCCTTAATGCTCTGATCCTTCGTTGTCAAGCATACCGTGGAGCGGTCGAGGTAGCCATCACCTATCCATAAGCCCAGGAAATATGCTTCCTCGGGCGAAACCCTGTATATACCGCCATAATCAGTGTTAAGCCATACGTTTACGAGGTAGTCTCCCTCTCTTATGTCCTGGGCTGTTACAGGTACTAGTTCTAGTGTCTCAGGATCAAGTTTGATGAAGTTGTGGTCTATGGTCGTAGTTATTATTGATGAGTTCGTCACAACCTTCACTAATGCCCTGTTATCTCTGTGTTTAATGGCGCGAACTATGCGTTTCCATGTTAGCTTGTAGTCGTTATCTATGCTTAGGACCTCGATATTTTCTTCGACATCCTTAACTATGTGGTCGCCTACACGGTATTCTCTTGATTTAATCATCTCGTATAGTTCATCGGCACGTACTATGCGTGGCTCCCCGTTTATCCTTGCTATGATAAGTGTGTCCCCAGGGAAGCTCTTACCGGTACCAGTGCCGCCGGCGATCATTGCTGTTTTGGCGTGTTCGATTAGTTCCCATAGGTAGGCTGCTACGAGTGTATCGAGTTCTCCGGACTGTATTATCTCTATGACACTGAACGGTCTCTCACGGAACTTACGTATTGTGAAGGTTGGCCCTTTGACTGATACTTCTCTTCCGAAGGTTGCTGCTAGCCTGTGTTTTTCCGGTAGCATTGCGTCTAGGATTGGAAATGCTATGCTGATGTGTTTGCCAGCCATGTGCGCCATTTTCATGATGAACTCGTTGAGGTAGTCTTCGTCGAGGAATGTTATGTTGGTCGGTATGCTCTCGTATTTCTTGTGCCATACGTAGATCGGTATGTTTACTCCGTTACAGCTTATATCCTCAATGTTCGGGTCTTTCATGAGCGGGTCTATCGGGCCGTAGCCAAGGAGGTTTCTCTCGATATAGTAGAGTAGCTTGATACGCCTAGCGCCTACTAGGCCTAGTTTCTGCTTGTACTTATCCGCTATGCGCTCTGCTTCTCTGAACACGTATCCCTTCAGGTCCTTTATGTCCTCGGGCTTTGTAGGCGGCTTGATCTCGTCCATCAAGATCTCGGTGAGCTTCTCGAGGACCGCTCTATCTGTTGGTGTCAAACCGTATTCTTCGACAAAATACATTGGGCCCTGCGGTGTCTCGGCTATAACTACTTTGACGAACGGCTTGTAGACGTAGTAGCTCTCCATTATCCTCCAGCTAGGATCGCGGCGTGCCACCTGTATAGGCTCTGTAGGCATAATGACGTGGCGTATAGCCTCCATCTCGGCCTGGCCAGCGCGGAGGCTCCTAGGCTTTCTCTTCTTACTCTTCTTGGTAAATACTCTGCTCTGCAAAATCTTCTTCAGTGAAGGCAAATGCAGACGCCCCTCTCTGACAAAACTAAATAGTGCTGGACATAATTCTTTTGCTTTCAGTAATAATAAGTTTTTAATCCCAGTATGTAAACCTTGTCTAGCGATATGTATATGTGTGTGACAAACACTAGGATCGATCTGGGGGCCGAGGATAAATATATGCTCCGTAAAAGAAAATAAATAAAATATAGTAGTTTTGCGGTGATGCTCTCTTGGGTTTCTGGGACTGGGTTTACATGGTTTTCGGGGGTTTTGGCAAGAAAATACTTGAGATCTACCCTAACCTCCCTGATCAGATAAGGAAAAGCGGTATGCATATTTACCCTGAGGTATACGCTTCTTTCGTAGCATTCATGACACTAGTCATATCTGGTTTCTCAGCAGTCCTAGCAGTACTCCTCATAGTTTTCAGGCTCCACTTCCTGATATTCATCCCTATACTTCTTCCCGCATTCAGCTTCGTGTTCCTCGTCTATTTCCCATCGATGCTCGCGAGTAGCCGTGCAGGAGGTATTGAGGGAGAATTCCCATATACGGTTGCATATCTAAGCATGATGGTTATGAGTGGCCTATCACCATACAGTGCTTTCGAAAGGATCACTAGGAGCAGGCGTGTCTTCATCAAGAGCAGTGAGCTTAGCCAGCGTTTCATACTGCTGGTTAGAGTACTGGGCCGTGACCCATTATCCGCTTTCGCCATGCTGAGCGCACGCACACCGAGCGCCACAGTACGTGATCTCCTGATGGGCTATGTAACAACTGTCCGTGCAGGCGGCGATGTAGCCGACTACTTGACGAAGAAGGCTAGACTATTGTTCTCGGAGATAATCGTAAAGATGAAGATCATAGCCGATAAGCTTGCCAGCATACTGGAGGCCTACCTTGCGCTCGTCCTCCTTTCCATGATAAGCCTAACCGTGATGTACTTCGTAACAGTATCATTCGTCAGTGTGATTCCCTTCGGCCTAAGCCCGGGCGGGATGTTCCTATTCCTCTACGTCATGATGCCAATGATGTCCGCGATGATCATCTACCTAACGGATCTGATACAGTATAAGGAGCCGTGGGTAGATTATCGCCCATACATAGTCTTCGCAGGCCTCTCCCTACCTCTAGCTGCTTATCTCTCAATCTTCGGGATCCTACTACCAAGTGTCCTACCGCCGGGTAACAGATTAAGAGAGAGCTTCCTCGTAAAAGGCCTCCACGACTTCCTAGCCCTACCAGCAACCCTCGTCCACGCACCGAGCTACGCTGTATCCAGCATACAGTTCGCACTAGTACTCCTCATAGCAACACTCCCAGCAATGATATATTACGAGTACGTATCCCGCGAATACAAGGTAGTAAACGGGATAACATTGTTCCTTAGAGACCTGGTAGAAGTTAGGAAAACAGGTTTATCGCCCGAGAGATCAATAATCGAGCTCTCAAGAAGAAACTATGGAGCATTCACAAAGTACTTGAGGAAAATGGCTTTACAGCTAAGCCTAGGAGTACCCCTCTCAAAGATAATCGATGACCTGTTCAAGAAGATAATAGTGTGGAGAGCCAAAGTCCTTCTATACGTCCTCACCGACGCTATAGAGGTCGGAGGCGGAACGATCGAGGTAATGGAGAACCTAGCATGGTTCGCGGAGAGCATAGATGCTATAGAGGATGAGCGTAAAAAGAACCTCCGCACACTACTCATAGTACCCTATATGGGAGGAATACTCACCGCAGCAACAGTAGTCATGCTGACAGCCTATCTCGGAAGCTTACCACTAAGTATGGGAGCGTTCGCGACCGCAGCAGCTATGACATTACCCTCAATCATACTCAACACTTACTTCATGGGATTAGTGGCTGGAAAAGTATCGGCTGGAAGTGTAGCCTCAGGATTCAAGCACGCCTTCCTACTAACACTGATATCAATGGTACTCCTGCTCGCCTCGGGGATCATAGGATCACACTTAATGGTAACGCCCTCAGGACGCGCAGTAATACCGGGTGGATAAACCATGAAGAAACCCAGGAGGAGACAGAAAGCAGTAAGCGAAGTAATATCAACAGTGATCCTAGCTGCAACCGTGATAATGATATCGCTCATAGTATTCTACTACGCTATGCTCTCCTTCCAGACAAGCAGTCTAGCAACACAGTTCGGCTACACGAAATCAGTCCTACTAGTCCTAGCGTCAAACATTAACTATATACTAGCGGGAAACCAGTACTACGCAAACATACCTACAAAATCAGTAGGCGTGGGCTACAACCACACATCAACATACACTTTATCGATTGGAATCCCAGCCTATAATATAACGATAAAGATCTATAATCCATTGAATAGGCCTCTCGAGAACTACCAAGTACTAGTATGGCTTAATTCAACCAATTTCCATGGATGGAAATACCTAAACATGACAGGTAATACTACAGACTTTATCTTCGTGGATCCAAACTACCATATACTCAGTTTCTACGTGCAAGAGTTTAACCCGGCTTCAGAGCAGGCGAAGATCTGGGTAAAGATACCTTATATCCCGAGTAACGGCTCGATAAACATTACGATGTTCTATGGAAATCCATCAATTAAGGGCACTAGTGACTTCTACGCTGTTTTTGACAAATTCTATGATGATTTTACATCTAATCCATATACTGATGGAAAATGGGTGATATTCAAAAATCTAGGTAGTAATACTTCTGCAGAGTTTGTCTGGGATCAAAAGCTAGGTATAGTAAATCTCACAACACTAGATACTGATCTAGGAACAATAGGTTTTGCCGCACAGAATGGGAAGCCTATAGAAGGTTTACCTGTAAGGGCTGTTATTAGGTATTTAGGAGGGAATCCCGCAAACCAGCCAGCTGATGGTTTTGCGTTTGCCTTTAACAAGAATATAACCACATACGAGTTGTATGCTGATAAATACAATGATAGCGGTCAAGGCGGCTCTCTTTATTTAGAACTATTTAAAGAGTACTCATCATCGAGTATCAAGTTGATCAAATCTGATGGATATGCTTTGGTGCTCGACGCCTATCGTAATCTAAACACGCGTATTCCTCAATATTCTGACCCGCCAGTACCGTATGTAGCTATTGAAAGAACCAATGTGACATTCCCGTATCCCAAGATAGATAATAAGTATAACACTACGAGTATAGTTACTGATCTAAGATGGCATGTTATCGAGCTTAATATAGCGCCGGATTATTCTTATGCTAATGTAAGCATCGATGGCTATTTATCCAGCAATCTAACCAATATACGATTGCCAGGCATTATTCCTGGATGCACTGGTTTTGGAATAGCGGCTGCGACTGGAGGGTTGTATGCATATTTTTGTGTTGACTATGTAGATGTTTATTACAGAAAATATTATGGCGTAGATCCGCAGGTATACGTGTATCCGGTAAATGGTACAGGTTATGCACCGATCTATACTATGGATTACCTAGGCATATATACGGCTGCCTACGCAGCCTTTACTACGACGTGGCAAGTAGTCTATGGTACGAGTAACTATACTGTTGATGATATCAGGCTTCTGCCGAGAGTGGTTCAGTTCTATAAGGATGGTTTCACCTATGCAGAGCTCGACACTTTCAGGTTTCTTGTGAACAGATATGAAATAAGAACGGCTACTGGTACAACCACTAATACAACCTATATTATTAGCATGTTAGGTGTTGAGCTATCCCCCCAGATAATGTCTTCGAGCCCATCGCAGCTGGTAGTATCATATGCCGGAATAGCGTACACTAGATCATTTAACACTACTGGTCTAGCCGTGATAGTAAGTATTAATGGCCGGCATAAAATAACGGACCTAGCATCTCTATTGCCCGGCTATAAACCTCCCACATCGAGCATAGAGATATTCATAACTATTAAGAAGCTCAACGTGGTGTTCATCTGATGGTAGCGCCGATAATAACACATGTTATCGGTATAACGGCGCTACTAGCTATCATGATGATCATAATAATGTATGTGGGCTTTATGACGCAGACAATGATGTATGAGAACGTTAAGAAAAACCTCGAAATCGTAGCCCGGTCCCTGGCTATGCAGCTTTACTATGGGATAACATCGAATAGCAACATGTCGTTACAGCTAGACTATCCATTAGTCGTAGGAAAAAATGTTTTCTATAACATATACATTGCCAATACATCATATATCCTAGGAGTAGCCCCATCCCTCTCCGATAAGCTTCAACCATCACAGCTCTACGTACTCGTCATGACCCCGGACAAACAAGTATATGCCTACACCCCTGTCTGCAACATAACTTTTAATGGTAAGACAATACTGGTTCAGAACAACATGATCGTCATAGGGAGCGGTACCGTGGCAACCCTGGCGATAGAAATAAACTCCACCAACATATACATATCTATATACAAAATAGAGGTAAGATATCCATGAAAGAAATAATCGAATACATTTTAGCCGCCTTAATCATAGTTTCCGTTATACCCATAATAACATACGTAGAAAATACAGTATATTCTCCAAGACCAAGACCTGTAGAGCCTATCGTACAAGCCGTTTTCACTAACAAGCTTTTCAATATAATAAACAATATCTTCTCTTCAGGAAACCTTACACTTTTCCAGTCGAGCTTATTTAATGCACTAATAGCACAACAGTTATCCGCATACAGCGACTACGGCTACAACATAACGATCAGATCATACGCTATAAAAATTGACGCAGTAAGTTATACAATAAACGTTACAACAATGTATAAAGGCACAGTATCACTACTAGTGGTTTCAACAGACTTATCAATAGCGACTAAGAATACTCCACGCCAGATAATACCACTACCAAATAACACATATGAATACGTATTTGAAAACCCTATCCATAAACCTAAATCTATTGCCCTCGTCGTAGCAGTACTTGATATTGGAACAGCAAAATTCATAGACTATAAAATAGTAAGCAATGATATGAAACAACTATCACTAATAAACATCAATGGACAGGTATACCTCGTAGCACCAACAACACTAACGACAGCACTAGCCACAGCACCCGGACAAGCAATAATATGCTACTATGATCCAACGACACAGAATTTCTACACATACGGTCATAGAAACTATAAATATGTTAGTAGTAGCAGTATGTATAAACAACCACATATTAACAGTACGTTCACCGGTATATTTAACAGGACGATAATATACACTAACTATACCAATATTTGGTACAACGTCTCATATGCTGGAAGTATAAATCTACATGGAAGCCCATATAACATGTTCAAATTATATTCCTATATAAACGAAACCAATGGGTACTTCCAGGGTAAATATAACTTTACAGGCACACTAGTCACCAATACAGCAACAGTAACAACAACACTGGTTGTAAGAACTGTAACTAAGACAATTTTATTACCTACTTTTACAACTATTACATATACTACATCATTACCTGTCCAAGCTAATGTTACTGTATATTACGCAAAGATAACAAGTACCACTCTTCGCTATAGCTCTACAACATCATATCCACTAGGATCAAATACAGCCACATACGCGATCTATTACCCATTATTGAATGCCGTCGCAATAATAGTGAAAGACTCGAGCGGTAACTTGTATGTTGCATTACCGTATTTTAACTATCTCACAGCCGGGTCAACTATACCGAAGAACTGGCCAGTGAGCCGCGAAGCTTACTGGTATACAGTGGGAATGTTCAGTTACTATGTTGAAATATCTGTTTGGAGGAAATCAATATGAAGAGCCAATCAGTTGTTATATCAGCATATATGGCTGTCGCATTACTAATAGTAGCCATGGCCACTATTTACGTTTATATACTACCGCATTCACAAACATTTCTCTCATCATACTCTACTATGGATGTTAAAAGTATCGTCTATAGCCGCTATTCATGGAGTGCTAAGGCTTTGGCTGAACAACTACACAACGTCTTAGGATTTAAGTATGTCTACGTTAATATCACTGTTTACAATATAACTTCGGGTAAACTGATCAGTAGTGATTACTACATCATATTACCTACTAAGACGGAAAGCCTTGTTTATGCATCGTATAATCTTACATCGTTTTCGCCGAACGGATTGATGTACATTTATAATATAAGGGTGGGAAGATGAGGGGACAAATACCGATTATTATAGCCCTAGCAATCATAATGGCCATAATAATATCTACAGCTCTTTATTTGTCAACTATACCAGTTAATGTAAAGTACTCATTTGCTGGTAAGCAATATTCTGACTGGGAGGTATACGATCATGAGCTGACACAACTTCTCATATATATGCTTAGAGAAGGAGGACAAAAAGCAACTACTACGGCCGAGGACGAGCTTACGAGTATTATTTTCAAGCAGGAGTACAATTATACAAGAATTACTGCGCCAATTAGGGTTAGAGTGACAGTGTTCACAATTTTTCCTTTACACTTCTACTATTTGTATTACTGGGTAAATGTTACTACTGGAAAAGAATATGTATCGATTATTCCGACCTATTATTCAAACACTATTCTTTCATTGATCAGTAGTGATGCGACCAAAGTTCTCAACACAACAGCATTGTCTATTCTCAATAACTGGATTAATAGTATGAATAAACTTGGAATAAGAGTAGTACTTGATAAGTTTAATGCATTCTATAATTTATCGTTGACGAGCAGTGGAGGTACAGTTATTGGTACAACATTGGTTTCCGTTAATTATACGCTTACGATATTTAATCAGCTCGGCGAATACCGTGTATACACAAAGACATCGCTTCTTTACTGCCAAGAAAACTTTACCCATGGATATGTATTGGGCAAAGATAACTATAGTGGTGGGTTTATATTACCGGCAACTATTCGTTCTTACTTGGTAATTGACGGTACTAAATATTACTATGTATTATCTTCCCAGAACATAAAGACATATTATTATTCACCATTATTTGCAACATTGCCCGTATTTGCCACGATATATGGTGGAAACCCAACTGTACAGGCATACATAGTTAATAATGGAGCAGCAATATTCTATCGTGGCAAAGGACTAGTCAATGTATCAACAATAATAAGGTACACGCCATACAATAGTTTCCTTGTTAATTGGCTAAAATATGTTCATTTCTTACCAATAATTAGCTTAATAAAATCTCCGGAAGTCGACAGGGACAATGCATATGTTATATTTAATAATATGACGTGGGAACGCAACTACTATGCCGATCTAAACGTATCTTACTCACGTCTAATAAGAAATAGTGTAAACATTACTAATATAAGAGGAAGTAACGTCTTAGTAGACTTCTCATTATATTCTTCATGGCTCAAAGTTAATTATACTAAGTCAATAACCTTCTATGTTCCCGGATACACGGTAACCCAGGTTAATGGTATCCCTGTAATAATTCCAACGCAATTCTTCATACATTACTGGGGAGACTATTACTCTTATGACAGATATGTAGCTAGTATAGATATTAGGGGGACATGAGCCAATACGCTAAAATATTGAAGACAGTACATTAAATATAAATTCATATGCTAGGAACGCGTAATACAAGCAGTAAACTATAAGCTTTTAAACCATTATCGGCCTTTTGTCAAGGTATAAGAGGATAAATTCATTATTTGGTGAGTGAATATGCGCGCTATATCGCCTGTTATTGCGACTGTTATTATTGTATCTGTTGCGATCGCTATTAGCATTGCTGTGGCGTTGTGGCTCACCGGCATAACAAGCGGATTCACCCAGACGGAGGATTTGCAGATAGTATCGAGCTACGCGTCAGGAAACTCGACTGCAGGATGGAATATAACACTAATAGTAAAGAACACTGGGACTGTCGCTGCAACTATCGATAATGTCTTTGTTAATGGAAAGCCATACAGTTCCCAGGGATTAAACGTATACGTCAACGGCACAGGTACGGGCGGAGTCTTCAAGAAATTCACGTCAACATACACGATCAATCCCGGCGACACAGCGACAATAAAGGTAGAGATACCCAAGAATACTTCGGGATTCACCGATGGCCAGATGGTTAACGTTAAGATACATACCGCTAGTGGCAGAGACTATCCGGCGACAGTAACACTTCCATAAATTTATGTATACAATGATCGTAAGCCTAATATTTTTAAAACTTTTTACACTTTCAAATATTTCCTTCACTTTATAGTAGTATTATGAAATGTAATCAATCAATAATACCCTGTGAATACTGAAAGAAGTTTTTAAAACAATTAAAGCCATAATATAGAAAGAAAAATAAGACGTATAAGGTGTAACGCTATGAGAGCTATATCTCCGGTCATAGCAACAGTTATCATAGTGTCTGTTGCTATTGCGATCAGTATAGCTGTTGCATTATGGCTAACTGGTATTACCAGCGGTTTTACACAGACGGAGAATTTACAAATAGTATCAAGCTATGCAACAGGTAATTCAACTACGCATTGGACAATAACTCTCCTAGTCAAAAACACTGGTACAACCACAGCAACAATAGACAATATATTCATAAACGGTAAGCCATTTAACGATTATACAGGTGTATCTATAAGTATAAACGGAACAACATTTAATCCTGGAATTACCTATCCTATAAAGCCAGGTGATCATACTAATATAACAATAATTATCCCAGGATCAACTCAAGGATTCACAGATGGCCAGATGGTGAATATTAAGATTCATACCGCGAGCGGTAGAGACTACCCCGTGACAGTAACACTACCGTGAAACCCGGAAGTACCATATATAATAAAGGTAGGAATACGATGGCGTTTTCCACTATGTCACACTTTAGGGGGAGACATTGTAATTATTTTTTCTAATCTTGAACGAAACAAACAAGTAATATTTAGAAGACTCCTTTATTAACAAAATGCGAATGTTATCAATAAATATAGTGAAAAACAAGAATATTATCTTGTAGGTGAATGGTTATGAAGGCTATATCCCCGGTTATTGCTACGGTTATTATTGTCTCTGTCGCTATTGCTATTAGTATTGCTGTGGCGTTATGGCTGACCGGTATTACTAGTGGGTTCACTCAGACAGAGAACCTACAAATAGTATCAGCGTACGCGACATGGAATGATACATTAGCTGTTTGGAATGTTACGCTAACAGTAAAGAATACTGGTACCACTGCTGCGACAATAGACAATATATTCATAAACAATAAACCAATAACTATATCATCCTCCGAAAGTTATATAGGAAAAGTTATTAATATCACGAAAATAACCATTGATCCCGGTGAGCAATCCATAATTTCTATATATTTAACAAACTATACTGCTACCAATACTAACCAATTATTCAGTTCTTGGAATATACCGAGTACTGTATTACAGGCGCTATCTGGTTATACTCATGGCCAGATGGTGAATATTAAGATTCATACCGCGAGCGGTAGAGACTACCCTGTAACAATAACATTACCATAACCAAAACCCATTATTTTTTAAATTGAACTAATTTTAATCAAAATACAGATGAAAAATATAATATTATACATGTATAATAGGATTTAAAATCCTTATAGACAAATAACCTAATCATAGGTGAATGGTTATGAAGGCTATATCCCCGGTTATTGCTACGGTTATTATTGTCTCTGTCGCTATTGCTATTAGTATTGCTGTGGCGTTATGGCTGACCGGTATTACTAGTGGGTTCACTCAGACAGAGAACCTACAAATAGTATCAAGCTATGCCCAGGTTGGAAACTATTATAACTTTACAGTTAATAATACAAAGCCACTAAACTACACTTTATTATTTGGAGTAGGTAATTACTACTGGGGTCTCTATACAAACAACTGGACAAGTTTCAATCTAACATACCCGAATGTTGCCAAAGCGACTATTAATGTAACAAACTTAGTACATGGTTCATCCTGGTTTCCATCGAAAAATGGTACAGATGGATGGGTTATAAGAATAATGATTAAGAATACTGGTACTGTTCAAGCAACTATCGACAATATATTTATAAATAACGTACCATTATCAAATGCTGCAGGCGTTGTATGCTATAATGGTACATCGGCAAGTATTGCGTCAGGTAAAGAACTGCAGATTCTAATATTTCTCGAAAGCGGTACACACTTCTCTTCTGGCCAGATGGTGAATATTAAGATTCACACCGCGAGCGGTAGGGATTATCCGACGACGATAACTCTGCCGTGATGGTGGTTTAGTGTATTTGTTTTTTTGGCTTTGATTAATACTATTTTTTCATCTCTTCTTGCTTTTCTTGTTGGTGGGGGTAGTATTATTGTTGTCTGCATGGTTTTTACTGCTATGATCTTGTAGGTGTGTTTTGGGTCTTGCTGGTTTAGTTGTTGTTCTATTTCGGCTAGTGTTTTACCGTCTTGTTGGTCTGTGATTCTTTGTTCTATTAGGTCTGCTGTTCCGCGACGTGTTGTTAGTTCTTTGATTACTTCTAGGACTGCTGGTTCGAATACGCTGCTGGCTATTGTTCTTCCTAGTAGGCGTGTTGATAGTGTGTGGTGGGCTCCTGCTTGGCGTAGTAGTTCTTCTGTCTCTGCATTCTTGGCTATTGCTGAGATCTTTGCTGTGGGGTTTATTTTGCGGAGCAGGAGTGTTAGGTGTATTGCTTGGCTGTCTTCACGGCTACATATTATCAGGTGTTCTGCCTTGTCTGCCCCGGCTTTGCGCAGGGTTTCCTCGTCGGCTAGCTCGCCGACCATATAGTCTACTCCGGGGTCTCGTTTGGGCTGGCTGGATGTGAGCCAGCCGGCCTCATCCTCTAGGCCGTTAAGCCTTAGCTCATCGATAACCTCGTAACAGGACTCATCGTCACCGATAACTAGTATCTTCTTGTTCCTCAACGGAGCCAGCCCCAATAACTTCTTCATACTTGCTTGTAGGAAGGCATCAGCTATAACTGATACTGTCAACGTATAGGCGAGTATACCCATAACCGCCGTGAATCCAGCCACGAGCCATCCAACACCACGAGTAGGCACTATGTCTCCATAGCCTATCGTCGCCATTGTTATAATGCTCCAGTAAAGACTAGCCCAGATATCAATATCTCTCCGCCCAGCCAATACGTGCTCCGAGTAATAGAAGAGCAACGCACAGACAATCCACATCGAGAGGAAGAAACCAGCAACAAATACCAGTCGAGAACGCAGTATTTTTCCTGGTTTTCTCTTCAGTCTTCGCAGTATCTTATAGATTATGCTGACAACCAATGCTTAGACACCATAGATGCGTAAATAACATACAAGCACTAATTATATATCTTCGTATCCCGTTGAAATATGAACTAATAAACAAATATATTGTTTGCACCCAAGTGCTCATGAATTGGTTCAAGATCTAAAATGGAGGTGATAGTATTGTCCAGCTCCAAGACAAGTATTGCCGTCTTAATTATAATTGTTATCATAATAGCCGGAATGATAGGCTACTACATAGGACGTACTAGTACCACTAATAAACAAGCAAAGATAACACCATCCAAACAATTAACTACAACCCAGGCTCCCCCTACAAGAACAAATACATTATCAACAACTACGACTACGCCACATGAAAATCTAGAGGTAATACCGAGCTACCCCATATACACCAAGAATATAAAGTATCTACCAGATAAGAACGCTTACATGGTTCTCGAAAAAGGAAAAATAATTAAGATAAAAGGACTAATTAACGGGCTCTCCCACAACGCTACATTAGGCAACGGAACAGCCGGGTGGCTCGTAACAATAGTGATTAAGAATACTGGCCCGATATCTGCGAGAATAACACAAATATACTTGAATAATATTCCCATAAATAAAATGTTAGGAGTAATCGCCTATAACGGAACAGACACTGTGATAAAACCCGGTGAGACCAGAACACTATACATAATCCTCCAAAAGGATGGCACTAAAATAATGTTCACACCCGGCATAATGGTGAATATTAAGATTCACACCGCCAGTGGCAGAACATATCCAACAACAATAGTACTACCATAGATTAAGGTCTATGTACCTTAATCTAACATCTTTTTGAACTAAATTACATTCTCCATGCCTAGTAGTAAGGAGAAACAAACTTCTCAAAAACACCCATACGCCCACCATGACAAAAGGAGAAAAAGAATACGGAATAATCAAAAATTCATGGAGCCCTAATATTAGCAGGATACTTGTATCCTGATGACGAATGCACTATTATAGAGTACAACGTCCCAGGCGACACATTAGGCGACACCAACACCAATACAGCTTTCTGACCAGGCATCAATGTATATGGTAGTGGATGTCCAATGACGATCACTACTTGAACAACAGGCTCCAAGGCAAAACCTATATCTGAATATAAATGAATATCTAGGGTATTATTGTAATAATAGTCTTTTTTATCAGTACCGTTATATGAGAGCGTTAAGATATCCTTGTTGTTAAAATCATAGGAAATGATTGGCGTGTTATTAGTATATATTGTAAACCTATCTATATCAAGACTATAATCAATTTGTATAGGCACACTCCCTATAATTGCGGGTACATCTAATTCTTGAGAATACACTATTACTCTCCATATAGTTATATTAATAGCATTCGCAACAAGGCTCTTGTATAGCGGAACATTGTCCACAACGGGTTTACCATCCAAGAAGAAGCTTATCCGCCATAAGCTCAAATTACTATAAGTATAGATGTTGACCCTTAGGTCATGCCAATTACGAACGGCTACAATACCGTTAAGATCTACGTTTTTAGAATAGAGTGTAACCCATCCGGATCCGGATTTATGCAACATTATACTGAGTTGTTTATAATTAGCACAATATGAGACACTTAATGTATATATATTAATTGTGCCATTATTAAATCCAACTTCATAGTTAAAGACTAGATCATATGTGTACATAGTGTAATTTACATTACCTCCAACACTATAGCTGAAATTATCATATCTTGCTACATAGTCTATAGTGAATGATATCGGATAGGTATAGGTAGTATCAATATATCTACCTATACTCTCGCCACAACCACATTCATTGCTTGCAGTTCCATTTATATTTACATGTATATTTAGATAGCCTTTATTCAGGTCTTGCGGGTTAAAGTTCTCCTCATTGACGAAAAAGGCCTTGAAGCCCATCTGGTTGTAGGGCTTATTATCGATGAATATGTTATCGATTGTTACTGGGCGTGTGCCCGTGTTTTTGAGGTAGAGTATCATGTAGTAATTGCTGTTATATTTCATACAATATGTATCGTATATGTCTAGTCTCTCTATACCTGTATAGCCCGTTATAATCCCTGAAACCCATAAGGTGATGACAACTGTGATTGAGAGTGTTACAGCGACTATGATAACTGTTGCCACGAGAGGGGATAGGGCACGCATTATGTCATCATCTAATTAGAAAACGAAGAACATATTCTTAATAATATGAGTGGTATAAGATTACTAACGATATATTATATATAATAATATTTGATTAGATTGTAAAAGACTTATATTTTTAATCATTTATTTAAAAATATAACGATCTTGTTTTAGATTTTCGGGTTAGGTTTATATAAAAATAGGAACAATAAAATATTAGAATGGCTCTTTTAGCGGTGGTATCGTGTCCCCAGTTAAAACATCTTATCTAGTCGCCGCCTTCATCATAATAATTATAATTGTTGGTGTTGGTGCATTCTTTGCAGGTCGAGCGACTGCTCCCCTTAAAACCATTACATCACCGATAACATCCTCAGCCCCCGGAACATCAACAACTTCTCCGGGACAGGAGGAATTGATAATATTCCATTGGTGGACCGCTGGAGGAGAGAAACAAGCTATTGAGAAATTATTCCAAATATATCATGAGAAATATCCCAATATAAAGATAGTTCCTAACCCGATACCTGGTGGAGGCGGTGTAAACCTCAAGGCAGTCTTGATGAGCAGGTTATCCGCTGGTATACCACCTGACACATTCCAGTCACTAAGCGGTGCAGAGCTCAAATCATATGTTGACGCTGGATACCTACAGCCCGTAGACCAGATATGGAAGGAGACTGGCCTCATAAACCATGTACCGCCTCTCCTGAAGAAGGTGAGCTACTTCTACGGCCACTTCTACGGAGTACCGATAAGTGTTCATAGAGCTAACTGGCTATGGTATAATAAGAAGATCTTTGACCAGCTGGGCCTGAAGCCGCCGACAACAGTGCCTGAGCTGCTCCAGGTGTGTAAGACTATTAAGGAGAAAATGCCCAATGTGTGGCCGATTGCTCTTGGTATGAGAGAGAAATGGGAGATAGTGTTCATATTTGATGATCTTCTACTATACTATGGAGGGCCACAGTACTATCAGAGATTCTACACGGGACGCGTAAACTTCAATAACCAGACGGACGTTAAGCCCGTAGAAGAGGCACTTCAGACGCTTGAGACAATGATAAAAGATGGATACATCTATCCGTATAGCGCCTCCCTAACATGGGATCAGAGCGTGGCATTGGTAGCCCACGGCAAGGCAGCAATGGTCTTCATAGGGGACTTCGCACTAGGATACTTCCTCGCAAACGGCTATAAGCCAGGCGTAGACTTCGACGGCGTGCCATTCCCGCAGAAGCCTACAGAAGTATTCCTAATGATAGTAGACGAGTTCACACTGCCGAAAGGAGCTCCTCACGAGGACGCGGCTATAAAGTGGCTGAAACTACTGGCCGATCCACAGGCGGAGTTCGAGTTCACCAAGATCAAGGGGAGCATTGCGCCGAGACTAGATGCACCCACAAACTACCCCGATAAGTTCAGGCAGGAGAACGTTAAATTCTACAGAGAGCATCCGAACCTAGTCATCCCGATGTCAGCCCACGGCGTACTTGCACCACTGGCCTTCCTGAGAGACTACTTCGACTTAATGGCCCAGTTCGTCACGCAGCCCAACGTCGATCAGACAATACACCAGTTATCACAGCTGTTCGTTAAGGACATGGTTAAAGAACAGAGTGAATGGTACTGGTCACAATCATAACGGATCGGGGGAGTTGACGCTGTGAAGGCCAGCTATAGATATGCAATTATTTTTTTAACACCCCTATTCTTTATTCTAGGAATTCTATATTTCATGACTTTCTGGACTATTTACATATCATTCACAAACTGGGTAGGAATGAGGCCTAATTATCAGTTGGCAGGGCTTAAATGGTATAGTTACATGTTGAGCAGTGACAAGTTCTGGGTTAGTCTTAAGAATAACCTGTTATGGCTTGTAGTCTTTATCGTGCCTACAGCGATACTTGGTCTGTTAATAGCTTATGTTCTCGAACTATATATTGTCAGGGGAGAATCTATTTACCGCACAATATTTCTTTACCCGACAGCGTTATCATTCGTTGTCACAGGAACTCTCTGGGCATGGATATATGATCCCGCCAATGGAGTCATAAACAGCATATTGTCAAGGCTGGGAATAGATACTAGTCATCTAGGATGGATCTGTGATCCCAACATAGCGACCTACTGCCTAATAGCTGCAGCAATATGGCAGTATACTGGTTTTGCAATAGTGTTGTTCCAGTCGGCTCTGAGAGGAGGTTATCTGAAAAGCATTATTGAAGCCGCACTCGTCGATGGAGCGCATGGATGGAGACTATTATGGTATGTGATCGTCCCGAACATACGTTCAGCGTTCGTAATCGTGGCTGCATTACTCGCAATATTCTCTCTCAAAGTATTCGACCTAGTATACGTGATGACCCAGGGAGGCCCTGGCATCTCAACATATGTACTGGCTTTCTACATGTACATGGCTACATTCTGGAAAGAAATGGTAAGCCTTGGTGCAGCGATAAGCGTTGTGATCTTCGCGCTCAGCATGATCATAATCATACCCTATAGCTACTACGCGCTTAAGAGGTGGTTAATGAAGTGAAGCTCCGCACAATCAATATAATAGCCTACATAGTCCTCGGGATCATAGCGGTGCTATGGCTTGTACCACTATACCTAGCGATCACGACCTCGCTGAAAACATTGAGAGAAGTAAGCGCGATGAACTACTTATCACTACCACGAACACCTGAGCCAAGCAACTATGTACAGGCATGGAACTCCGGGATAGGTAAAGGCCTGCTCAACAGCATCATTATAACAATACCGACGACAATTCTCTGCGTATTCATAGGGGCATGGGCAGGATACTTCTTATCAAGGTTCAGGTTCAGGTACGCACCGCTAATATTCTTTATAACAGCAATAGCAACATTCATACCCTACCAGATAGTATTGATCCCCCTCACACAGATAGTAGCATCTCTAAGAATAGGGCAATCGCATCTAGGACTCATCTTCGCCTACACAGTATTAAATGTACCCTTAGCAGCACTTGTCACCGCAACATTCTTTACATCGATACCCAAGGAACTGGAGGAGGCAGCATACATAGATGGCTGTGGCCCTGTCAAGATATTCTGGAAGATAATACTGCCAGTAGCGAAACCCGCTCTAGCTTCAGCGGCTATTCTGGTGTTCACACAGGTATGGAACGAATTCCTCATAGCATTAACGCTATCAACGCCTTCCACGAAGCCCGTAACACCAGTAGTTGCAGAGCTCAAAGGAAATTACGTAGCTCAATGGAATATTCAGATGGCAGGCGCTATACTAGCTATACTTCCTCCTTTAATCCTCTTCCTCCTAATGGGTAAATACTTCATAAGAGGGCTCCTCGCAGGAACCCTCAAAGCTTGATAGGGGTGTGTAAAAATGGCTAGGGTTGAGGTCAGAAATCTATTGAAAAGGTTCGGGAAAGTAGTAGCAGTAAACCATATAACATTCACTGTTGACGACGGCGAGTTCTTCGTACTTCTGGGCCCCTCTGGTTGTGGTAAGACGACGACTCTTAGATGCATAGCTGGGCTTGAGGATCCCGATGAGGGTGATATAATTATTGATGGTAAGAGAGTGAATGATCTCCCTCCCTACAAGAGAGATATAGCAATGGTGTTCCAGAACTACGCGCTATACCCGCACATGAAAGTATACGATAACC
>JAMOVL010000042.1 GCA_027067785.1 Desulfurococcales archaeon
GGGTATGTCTATATTATATGCCATTATTATATATTATGCCAACATTGATAACATTACCGAGTAATCCCGGATTCGCTAGCCAGGGAATTAATGGTGTTAAATATGTATTCCTTGATATGGAAACACAGTCAAATGGAACACAGAGCATTATTAGAAAGACTATATCTTCAGAACCGTCACTTTCTGTAATTAGAAACATAATTCACAGGAACAGTTTTGGTGCAGTTATTATAGATAGGCGATTGGCTGCCGAGTGGCTACTTTTATCGAATAGATCAATAGACTGGGATTCACGTATAGCTATCTTCTATAATGTTGGATCAGCAATATTCAACGCCTATGTTAATACAATAGTGAATATAGTGAGTGGTGTGAATCCTGATACTGAGTTTGAGAACCTATTATCTTATGTTAAATCAGTAGTTATCCATGCAGCTTATAGTCTCGGAGGATCTATTGGCGAAAAAGTCATGGAGAAGACTATTAGCCTAGGAAAACTCGAACTACCCCCTGGATACATAGAGTCGATCCTTCCTCCAATTAGTACATCAACTACAAATACCCATAAAACATTATCACCGGAGACAATAACTCCCAATAATTCTTCCAGGACTACAAGCAGTACGTCTCCTACCACGAGTATAGAGAATAATGAAAATAGAACAAATACGAATTCGGGCAACTCCAAGAGCTCATCGAATTCGATTAATACTAGCGCTTTAGTAGCAGCAGTAATTGTAATTATCGCCTTAGTCGTTACGGTTTTGTATTATCTATTATCTAGAAGCCGTGGTAAATCGTGATCGTTGCCTAGATAAAGTGGATCTGGTGACGGATGGTCATGAGAAAACTCTTCGACCTAGCACTCTCAGATCCCTCGCTGCTGGAGCTGTTAGCTGTAATTATTGGTATCGTTTTTTGCACTGCCAGTTTCTTCTACTTGTTTGTTCAGACTGGTTATGAGGCGGGGTTAATTGCTTCGCCTGTGAATCCTTTTGGGTCTGTTAAAGGATATATTAGCGGGCTTGGGCATGCACCACCTGTATTGTCTCAAAGTACTATTCGTTTGAATGCTGCGAGAGTTTTTCTAAACTTGTTGTATGGTATAAAGATAGAGGTTTGGCTAATATTTATGGTGGCTCTCTTCATTACTGGTTACCCTATCCTGGCAAGGCTGAGGAGTACTATTATACCGGGGCTTAGTATTACGGGGATTTCTCTTGATAGGATTCTATGGATGTGCTTGTTGCCAGTAGTTCTGATATATTTAGGCTATTCCTCACTATTTCTAGTGATGACGGCTTCTATATTCAAATTCTACTTCGGTGTAGCTTTTAGTACGAGGTTCTACCTGGTGTCTAGTAGTCTTGTAATGTTCATGTTGTTCTTGACATTATCGTTCTACATAGTCTTTATCATTACTGGTAAGACTTACTTTGGAGCTATGCTTGGATTCATTCTAAGCCTATTTATGGACAGAGTAAGACTCGATCCTTACCACTTATTATTATTCTCATTGCTGGTTAACTTATTCCTCATTGTATTGATGCATATAATCATTAGATCAAGGAGGGTTAGCATATGAGGAGCCGAGAATTCACTATATTTGTGATTATATTTTTCGTATTGTCGATGCTGATTAGCGCAGTGCTGATACATCAGGGATATGGATTGCCACGGAAATTTGAAGCAGATTACATATTAGACTCCTTTAGCATATTAGCTGGGACATCTATACAGACAGGAAAACCAATAATCTATGAATGGAACATAGCGACGCTCCTAAGGCCGGGTACGACAAGGATGGTAGTTAAACTAGGAATTACAAAAAACGTTAATCCGGGCAATATAACTATTATAGCATATATTAATGAAAGAAAATATATTGCCAATGGAACACAGCTGGAAATTA
>JAMOVL010000043.1 GCA_027067785.1 Desulfurococcales archaeon
CTAACAGTCAGCTCACCAGCATTTATACCCGGACTACACGTTAAAGGCGAGCCCTCCTTCTCATACCAGGTATGTGGTGCATGATCACTCGTTATAGCATCTAGTGTACCACTCCGTACAATCATTCTCAACATAGCGGTTATGCTTGGATCTCTAATCGGCGGCAAGACTTTAGCTAAGCAATACTTGACCTTGGCTATCAGTGAGTCTAGAAGGAAGTAATGGGGGCATGTATCAACTGAAAAACCATACCTTCTGGCTTCGTACATTGTCAAAGCACTAGTGATATGTGTTATATGCGCTCTTACACCTGTACCTTCGATCTTTTCGCCCAGATGCCTTACAGCCCATATTTCTGCGTCAAGAGGTCTACGATTGTCAACATCATATACTGAGAACCACTTGTTTATCATGAATGGTTCCTCGGGATGAAGCACAATTACTTTATTATATTTGTTGAGCTGCTTCAATGGGAGACTATCTATTAAATATAATGTTGAAGGATACACCTTGAATCCAATAACTCGTTCATGCATTAATATAATCTCGTTTTCCCGGAAATCATTGTTTATTCCTGCAAAAATCAAAACGTCAATTAATGATCTTTTGTCGAGTTCCTCTACTCTTTTATTAATTGTTTCAACACTGTTTAATGGAGGCGTTGTGTTCGGCATTTCACAAGCAAGGGTTATACCTCCTCTCGCTAAGGCTTTTGTACCAGTCTCTATCTTCTCCTTGTCTTTCTGGTTGAAGTCACGTAGATGGACATGCATATCAATAAATCCGGGAAAAGCTATTACGTAATCTTTATCGTTTTTGATCATTGTTTCTCCTTTAATGCTATAGTCTATAGTGCTTAATACTCGCTTAATTACTCCATCCCCGATTGCCAGTGTTCCTTTTCGAAGCCCGTTTATATCATATATCAGGCCGTGATATACGAGATCATATGTCAGTTTCTGATCACCTTCTCTACCTCTGAAAGGAGAAAACCTGGGCCGTGATAACATAATAGCTTACTGGTTCCCCTTATTATGCAGGAACCGCAGAGCCCTAGGCCGCACTTAACATGTCTTTCCATGATGAATATTGTTTTATTAGGGCGCTTGATAAGTTTGGCTAGGTTTTTAAGCATTGCTTCAGGGCCAGCAGCAATTACATAGTCGTACTCATTCTCATCAACATATCCCTTAGACAATACATCCGTTACCAGGCCGTGTGCTTCGCATTTATCCATACAGGCTGTTATCACTTTGTCAACGTATTTCTTTGTGAGCCTAAGTGTTTCCCCTATCTCTCTATAGCTCCATGCCCCGAGCACAAGGGTTAGCTTTTTACCTAGGCTGGCATAGTACTGCGCATAGCGGATCAATGGGGCGATCCCGCTTCCACCCGCTATCAATAATATTTTGTCCGTACGGGGGGTTAGAGGAGTGCCGAGAGGACCTATTAATCCTATATATTCATTATCCATCTGTACTAGTGCCCTTGTTGTTTCACCTACAGGTTTAACTATTATGTTGATCCTGCTTCCATCCCCGCTCTGCTCAGCGATACTCATAGGTATTGCTTCATATCCTGGAACCCAGATCATGACGAACTGTGGCGGGAGAGAGTAAATGCGATCGTTTATTAAACGTATTCTGATCATATAGAGTGTACTCGAGAGCTTATCGATACCGTCTATATATCCTGTATGGTAGCCTGGCCTACTGTATTGATAGGTTATGTTCAATTTCATCGCCTTTAATCAGCGTTCCACAATATTTGCACTCAAGCACTACCGGGTCTAGTTTTCTCAGCACAAATATTGTCTCGGCGACCTCGTCGGGCTTATTCGTTATACACATCGGATTAGGACATCTCAGTACTCCCTTTATAACCCGTGGCAGTTTGACCTTATACTTCTCGACTACCTTGTAGTCTTCTATAATGTTAATCGTAGCTGTGGGGGCTACAAGAGATATGAGTTCTAGCTCTCTTTTGTCCAGTATTTTATTCTCTATCTTTATGATATCTTTCATCCCAAGCTTATTGCTTGGTACATTCATAACAATAGCTAATCTATAGTCGGTGTACCCTGTGATTCCAAGTATTTTGAGCACCTTCAACGCCTTACCAGCAGGAATATGGTCGATTACTATTCCCTTCTTTATTTTGGATACAATGAGTTTTTCCTGATCCATGATCTTATCACCCCAGAATACTTGCTAGAAGAGCCATTCTTAGAGGAATCCCGAGGCTCGCCTGGTAAAAATAGGCTGCGTAATCAGTGTTATCTATACTCTTATCTATCTCGTCAAGCTTCGGGAGTGGATGCAGTATTTTGAGCCCTGGCTTAGCGTTCTCTAGTAGTTTCTCCGTGATTTTGAACGCGTTCTTCACACGCTCGTATTCTTCCGGATCAGGGTATCTCTCCCTCTGAATTCTTGTCACGTACAGTATGTCAAGTTCTCCAATCACTTGCCTGATATCTCTAACCTCCTCGTATTCCAGACCTAGATCATCGATCTTTGCACGCACCGATTCGCGTAGCGTCAGATTACCTGGTGAAATAAGGTAGACTTTTCTCGGACTAAATAATGATAAGCCGTAGAGTAGGCTTGCTATTGTTCTAGCATATTTTAGATCTCCTAGAACCCCTATTGTTAAACCGTCGATTCTACCTTTCAACTTATAGATCGTGTACAAATCTATCAAGGCCTGTGTAGGATGTTCATGCTTTCCATCCCCCGCATTGATCACAGGAACAGATGATATCATAGATGCATAGAGAGCTGTGCCGTCGTATGGGCTCCTTATAACGATTAGATCGCTATATGCGCTCATCATTCTTATAGTATCCGCTATGTTCTCTCCTTTAGCAAGACTTGTCGTAGTCTTAGATGCGAATACGAGTGTTTTTCCGCCGAGCCTGTATGTTGCTGATTGAAAACTGTACATGGTTCTTGTACTTGGCTCGAGAAATACTAATGATATTATTTTGCCTGACAACGTGTTTAACGTCTTTTTCTCTTGAAGGAACTTATTCATTTGATCGGCTTTTCTGAATAATTCCTCGATCTCGTTTCGAGAGAGATCTAGAATGCTTATTAGATCCCTGTTTCTAAGGCTCATGAAGCCCGTTCCAAGTTATGGATTACGGGGCTATAAAAGATTTGTCCTTATCGGCTCATAACATGTCTCATTTCTCAATTATATTTTTCTCCATATAATCCATTATCCTGCTATATATTTCCCTATCTATAAATTCCCTTAATGAATCCACAATATCATGTATATTAGCATAGCTGTGAAGCTTTACCCCCAGCTCGGATAACTTGTTCCTACCCCCTTCACATCGATCTATTATAACATAAACGTCAGAAACTATACCACCAGCTTCTCTAACAGCATTTACTGCGCGAGATATGCTTCCACCAGTTGTGATTACATCATCAATTATGACTACTTTCTTACCACTAACATCTGCTTCTACGAGTCTTTTAGTACCATGTTTTTTCGGTTTTTTCCTTATATACGTGGCCGGCTTATTGAGAAGGCATGCAAGGTATCCTGCATGTATAATTCCTGCGGTTTCTATTCCTGCGATTATATCGTATTCTAGTAATGATATATCGGATGCTATTGAAAGCATTATTTTCCTATATAGTTCGGGATATGATGGAAGTTCTCTTAAATCAATATAGTACGGGCTCTTTTTACCGCTTGTAAGGATAAAATCGCCGAACTTTATTATTCCATACCTATACATTTCAATAATCGTGTTTTTCACATTCTCCTTCATCTTCGCCTCACCAACTCATCATGAATACGTGCTATAAGGCTAGCCGCCTCTAATGGATTTGGAGAATACAGGATAGATCTCCCTATGATCTCGTAGTCCGCACCAGCTTTTAGGGCTGAACCGGGCTTAGCGCCTTGGACACCGATCCCCGGAGAATATATTTTGACATCTATATTTTTCGATAATAGTTTCTTTTTCACATTCTGTATTATATGTGGCCGTGTAGCAGGGACTACTATACCGTAGGGCTCTAGTTTTTCAACAACATTTATGATCTTATCTAGAACATGTTCCATTATGTCGGTTGAGCCGGGATGACTCATCGATACTACTAGGATCAGCTTCAATCCATAACTATCAATGTACTCTTTGAACTCTTTAAGTGCTCCATCCAAGCCTATGAATGCATGCGCTATTACTTCATTCGCGCCCGTTCCTACGAATGGTTCTATAGTAGATATCATTACAGGCGCTATATCGGCTAGTTTGAAATCTAGGATCACATGCTCCGTATCCCTTGCTAAATCAATGATCTTCTTTACACCGGGCAAACCGAATCTGATGAGCAATGGTAATCCTATTTTGACCCCTGCAATGTATTCTTTGACCATATTGATCCTCGCTATGATCTCATCTATGCCGATGTCTCCATAGGGATCGACTGCTAGGATTATTCTAGCCATTTACGTATTCACCTCTTTGACTGTTTTTATAAAGTAATTATATATTGGGGATGGATCAAGTGGTCTGCTCTTGAACTCTGGATGGGGCTGGCTTCCGAAGAATAGTGTCTTATAATTATCCATTTCTATGAATTCGGGGTATCCTTCTATACTCCATCCACTGACCCGTATTCCCGCTGATTCGAGCTTATCTAAGAATTTAGGATTGACCTCGTATCTGTGTCTGTGTCTTTCATAGACTATTTCTTTCTTATACATCTCATAGGCTATTGTTCCCTTAACGATTTTAATCGGATGCGCGCCGAGCCTCATTGATCCGCCGAGGTGTTTCACGTTATACTGGCTCGGCAGTAGATCCACTACGGGATAAGGTGTGCTAGGATCTAGCTCGGTGCTATTGGCTTTTTCCCAGCCAATAACATGTCTGAAGATCTCTATAACCATTAATTGCATGCCGAAACATATGCCGAGGACGGGCTTACTGTTTTCTCTTAAAGCCTTTATCGCCGATATCTTGCCTTCGGCTCCGCGTTTACCGAATCCTGGTAGTATGACCGCCGCATCGGTCTCCTCAATAATTCTTTCCGTATCTATCTTTCCCTTCTCAATATCTGTCGACTCATACCATTTCAGCTCTACACCTATATTATTCCATGCAGCGGCATGACGTAGTGCTTCGATTATACTTATGTAGCTATCATGTAGTTTTGTATACTTACCTATCATTGCGATTCTTATTTTTCTAGGAGCATTCTTGACTCTGTGTACGAAGTCCTCCCATCTGGATATGTCGGGCTCCCTGTATTCTAGGCCTAATAGCCTTGCTATGTAGCGTGTATAGCCCTTAGAGTGTAGGAGGAGTGGTACTTCATATATTGTTTCTACATCTGGATCTCCAAAAACAGCGTCTATTGGGAGATTAGAATAGAGAGCTATTTTCTGTCTCGCTTCAGGCTCGAGATCCCTCTCTGAACGTACAACTACTATGTCTGGCATTATACCTATTCTTCTTAGCTCCTGGATACTGTGTTGAACTGGTTTTGTCTTCTGTTCACCTGTTACGGATAGGATTGGTGCGAGAGCCACATGTATTGATATAGTGTTTTCTCTCCCTTCCTCGATGCGCATCTGCCTTATCGCTTCAAGGAAGGGAAGACTCTCTATATCTCCCACTGTACCGCCGATCTCGACGAGTACTACGTCAGCACCGCTTTTCCTAGCTATTCCACGGATACGATTCTTTATCTCGTCGGTAACGTGGGGTATTATCTGTACGCATTTACCTAGGTATTCTCCACGCCTTTCCTTGGTTATCACGGATAAGTAAACCTGTCCCGTTGTTATATTGTTCTCCTTACTTAGATTAATCCCTAGGAATCGCTCATAGTGACCTAGATCTAGATCTGTTTCGCCCCCATCCTCTGTGACAAATACTTCGCCATGCATAAATGGATTCATGGTGCCTGCGTCGACATTTACGTAGGGATCTATCTTGATCGCTGTTACGCTGTATCCCATGCTTTTGATCAGGAGGCCTGTTGATGCTGTAATTATTCCTTTACCTAGCCCTGAGAGGACTCCTCCAGTGATAAATACGTATTTTGTCTTTGACACGTGCCCACTCCAAGATTTTAGATTATTATTTCTATTAAATCCTACCCCGATCATACGGCGTAATAGTTTAAAAACAAGTAGTTGAATAGCCTAGAATATGGCGAGCGAGAACATATCTATAAGGTATATGTCGTGGAAGGAGCTCCATAGAGCGTTAATACTATTAGCTAAGAGACTGTATGATGATGGATTTATTCCCGATATAATATTCGCTGTTCTCAAAGGTGGATTGATACCGGCGAGAATACTATCGGATCTAGTACAAGTTGACGAGATAGGCTTTATCGGCGTAAAGTTCTATAAGGCAGTAGGTACAAGAATGGCTAAACCCCATCTAACCCTGCCACCAACACATAGGATTACGGGCTTAAACGTCCTTGTGGTTGATGATGTAGTTGAAAGTGGTAGAACGCTACAACTAGTAGTTGAGGAACTATCAAGATACGAGGCTAAGGAGATACGAAGTCTTGCCTTATTCGTAAAGCCTCAGAGAACTATTTCTCCTGATTACTACTACGAAGAAACAAGTCAGTGGGTGCTCTTCCCATGGGAATACATTGAGACAATCAAGGACGGCGTCGATATTAGGAAGGATGTAGGTGAGGATAGAGACTTGGTGGACGAGATCATCAGAACCGGGCTTATTGGGCAAAAATAGCTTGTTTTTCCCAGAGATACTAGATGATCAGTACTTCATCTTTGAACGTTATGAACTTGTTTCGAGCGATATGTGCGAGAAAGCCTGCGCTGGGTACGGGTTCACCATTCCTGAATGCCTCGGGATTATACGTATACCCGGTAACCCGTCCCACAAAAAATGTATGATCGCCGTAATCCTTTGAGTCTATCACTTTGCACTCGATATTGGCGAGCGCTTCACGAATACTTGGTGTTTTAATGGTTTTAGATGAAGTTAATGTAATATTCATTTTTCTCAATTTTCCCGGCCCGGACTCGGTGCCGGCGATCCATACGTCTCTGAGCATTTTCACAGATGGAACACTAATAACGTATTCACCGTATTTCTTGATGAGCCCATGTGTGTATCTCTTCGGCGATACGGCTACACCAACTATTTCAGGCTTAAATGATAGCACTGTGACCCAATCGGCGGCCATCACGTTTACCTCGTCATCTCTTCCCGCTACTATTAAGTATGTTCGCATTGGATAGAGGAGCCTGTACATATTCACACCTATTACAGTGTTTTTACCGGCTTCCCTATGTATGTATTACGTTTTAACCAGCGATCTTCTGTATAACCTTGTTATCAATACATAGCTTGATATCCGTAGCTCTGTATTTTTTCCTAATAATTCCTCTTTCACTATCGACTTCGACCTCGTATCTGATAAGACCAGCCTTTATGAGTATCTTTAGATGAGCTAGGAGAAGAGGCTTAGATATGCCTAGCACATTGCGTAATTCTTTACTCGTCATAGGCTGCTTGGAGCATAGTGCTATTATCTTTAGCCTTATCGGGTTTGATAAGGCTTTAAACAAATATATGTAGTTGTCTATGCTACCATCTGTATCACTCGTGTTACTCAATGTTCCAGCCCCGCTGAAACACTAGTAGGTCAGTATCATTGTAGTTTTTCCGTTATTCTCTTAGTTCCTCCCGTAAAGCCCTTATTTCTTTCCGGAGACCACGTATTTCTCTTAGTAGTTCTCGGTAGAGTTCACGTTCTTCATTCATACCTGAGCTGGAAGGAGTTCCGCCACTGGTTCCTATGCCCGTTCTCTTAATGGTGAGAGTTAGGCGTTCTGCCACCATTACACCGAGGATGATTATTACGAATAATATTAACAGCCAGAACGCTGTATCTATTAATCCTGCTATATCTGGGGGTATAGGCATCTATATCACGGGTAAATATTTGTTTATACGGGTAAATAAAAGTTTACCCATCCATTAACGTCCTTAAGAACTAAGAACTATCCTAGAGGACTAAGAACTAATCATGTAAAAGAGAAAAATCTTTTGGAAATTAGAAGAAGTGCCGCCGCCGGGATTTGAACCCGGGTCACGGGCTCTCTTCGCGGCAGCTCTACCTACCCTGCTCGAAAGGCCCGCATACTTGGCCGGGCTATACTACGGCGGCATCCAGACAATAAGGATTATCGAGAGGAGTTTTTATAAGTTATCCGGGTCTTCCAGTTATTTGTTATATATTCTTTATTCTCTATTTTATTAAACCACAGTTTTATATTGGCTCTATGGAATAATCCTTATTGGATCAGTGTAAGCGATATGTATCATAGTATTCTATGGGTAAGGGTGATCAATATGAGGATCTGGGAGATTGCCAGGAAGCCGAGGCTGATAGTCAGAGACCTAGGATTACCAGTCTCTGTAGTTAGAAGTAGGGCTAGAAAGGTCGGTGAAACAATCGTACCAGTAACATCTGATCCTATAGAGGATCGTGTGCTGGGCTTCCTAACCCCTATAGAATTACTAATGGTTACAAGCCATCATGGTACAATAAGAGTACGTGATGCTTTAAGAGAACATCCATTAATCGATCAGGATATGATGCTAGGAGAAGTATTCAATGAGCTACGAAAATTCAAAAGCATCGGCGCCCCCGTAGTTAGTGATTTAGAGAAGAAGAGGCTCGTCGGAGTAGTCACGTATAACGATATGCTGAATTATCTCATAAAGACAGGCTATAAGCCTCTCGCGAACAGTGTTGGAGAGATTATGAAGGTTAAAAACATTGATAAATATATAGTACTTCCCGATGACCGAGTTAACCGTGTATGGAGCAGGATAGTGTTCCATGGTCAGGAGGGCGTCGTTGTCGTAAGGAGCAAGGAAGAACCTATACCTCAGGGCATACTTACCTATAAAGAGTTCCTACGGACAGGCAGATGGTTCTTCCATAGGGAAAGCGAACAACATATAACAAGCCCTGCTAAGGTCAAGCGCATAATGCTGAGAGGAGTCATGGTCGCAACCAGCGACATGCCTATAGAGCCTGTAGCCGAGGCTATGGCTAGGCTTGATCTACCACTGGTGCCTGTTGTGGATAAGAACGGCTATGTAATCGGTATACTGACTTATGAGGACGTTATACAGGCATATCTCGAGGGAGCAAAGCCAGGCAGAGCACCCGTACCAGTACGTGCACCAATGCCTATACCAGTTACTGCCGAAGAGAGATTCTCCTATGTAACACGTGAGAAGATGTTAACACAAGTACTTGTCGAGAAACCAGCAGTGGCCGAGAGAGCAGGGATAAAGGCTTCTGACATAATGATAGAAGAACTACCAGCGATCACAATTAACGATACAGTAGAACATGCTAGAAAAGAGATGCTAAGAAGAAGAACAGACTATCTGGTCGTCGTCGATGAGAACGGCGAAATAGTAGGTGTTGTGACGAAATGGAACATGCTATACGCTCTAGGCATTAAGGGCCCGTTATGGAGGCGTAGAACCAAGGATCGATACTTCATAGACTATATAATGTCCAAGAACGTCCCAAGAGTAAAGCCTGACACACCGATCGAGGATATCGCTCTAGACATGGTTAACAGCGAGTCAGAAGTAGTATTCGTCGTCAATGAGCGCGGCGACATCGTTGGCTTCATCACGAAAGACCAGGTTATAGATGCTGCGAAACAGCTCATGGGAGACCTGCTGGTCGAGAACATCATACTGCCCGGCAAAATGGCATCAGTACACCCGTTCCACAGCCTCTACCACACAGTTAACAAGATGAAAGCCCTATACATCGATGCATTAACAGTATATGATGGCTCACAAGTTGTCGGTGTAGTCTCAGCGAACAGATTACCATTCGTCGCATTTGAAGATGCTGTTAAAGGCGTAAAGAGCCGGAGGCTTATCTGGGTACGAAAACTAGTCAGAGGAGCAGCTAGGAAGGGGAGATATGTCAAGATAACACCACTGCTAGCAATGGATGTAATGGTACCATACAAGAACTACATACCACCTAACACATTGATAACCAAGGCGATCGACATGATGAAAGAAGCCAATCTAAATGGAATACCAGTACTTAGTGAAGAACGCGATATAGTCAGCATAATAACCAAGAATGACATACTCAGAGAGCTGGCAAGAAGAGCCAAGAAACTAGTAGCAGAGAAAGCCGTGAGAGAGGAAAAGGTAGAGGCGAAATAATTTTTCTAACCGGGAAATCCCAAAAACAATTTTATATCCCCTGAAACAATCATGGATACACTGGATACTGCGGCGGTCGTCTAGCCTGGACTAGGACGCCGGCCTGCCACGCCGGAGATCCCGGGTTCAAATCCCGGCCGCCGCACCATTTTCTCAACACATAAAATATATCACTTCCCCTCAGCGCCGAGTATCTTATTTATTGTCTTTGAAACCTTTAACGCATTACGGGTATTAAGAAGAAGGACACGTGTGTCTTCTATCAATCTCCTCGCTACATCTACTTTATGTCTTAACCCCGGAACAAGTGCATCGGGATAGTTGAGCTTGCGCAGCCATAAATAGATCGTTTCCATTGCTTCAACATACTCGCTCGCCTCCTCGATCTTCTCCTCGTTGAGAAGCATGATAACATGTCTGCGCAGCTCTCCCACTACATCTCCCAAGCCCTGAAGGTATGGGACATAATGTATGTTTAGTTCCTGATAGCTGGGCATTTTCTTCTCAACGATTAAACTATAGGATATTCTTGCCTCGGCATACTCTGAGACACTATTGTAAACTAGCCCGCTATAGTATAGGTCCGGGTGATCATGTAGTAGCTCTTTTAGTGTTGAAACAAGATGAGAAGCTGCCTCTATATTTCTACGTGCATCCTCGTATCTCCCTAGATGAAGCATTCTTACAGCCTCAGTGCTTAGACGCAGGATATCGCGCGTAATCCTAATGGTTTCTTCACGTACCTCGTCCTTCACAGATAAAACATTATCTATTTCTTCAATATCGTGCGACAACACCTTATCAATACCTTCCGTGAAAACCGAGCCCATAACAGACACCAACACATTACAATAGAGAAGACCACAAAAATATAAATCCCACCATAAGACTAGAACAGTAATGGGCGGTCCCGCGGTAGCTCAGCGGCAGAGCGCCCGGCTGTAGTGGGGAAGCCGAGCCCCCCACCCGCCAGACCGGCCCGTACATAATGGGCCTGGATGAAGGCGGGGCGGCGTGGCTCGCAGTCACCGGGTGGTCGGGGGTTCAAGTCCCCCCCGCGGGACCATATTTACTGGTTTAAGTCTTCCTTTCTCCATAACTGATTGACTAGCTATATAAACTTGGATACATATTCAACGTGAGGAAAATATAGCGAAGCCATAATATGGTATCGGAAACACCACGCATAGTTATATGATCAGTATTAGTAAGGAGGATTGAAAATCTTCAAGTAAGAATCTATAATAAAGGGTAATAAAAAGCGGTACAGCGCATCTTAGTCTATGAGTTGTTCTATGTAAATAAGTCATTAACGGATAATTGTGATCCGTAATTTATCCATTTTTCAATTGTTTAAAATCGTATGGATTCCAAATGTTTTACGTCGATTATTACCAACGTGTTTTAATAGCTGTCTAAGTGCTTATACGGGTTCTAGGTGATATGAGGGATGTGTTTTAACTAGTGGGTCGGAAACATCCGTTATTCATCCTAAGTATCTGAAACCCTACATGTCTAAGAGAACCCTTCTAAAGGACCTGGATAAGGATGGAGAAGCCGTTATAGTGGCTTGGCTAGTGAGAAAACAGGGCGATACCGTCCTCCTTAGAGATTCTAGCGGGTACAGGGAGTTCAGGATAAGAGGCGTTAAGAAGATACTTGAACTACCTGTTGAGTCTCTAGTTCTTATCAGAGGAAGAATTGAGGATGGAGTCCTCGTAGCCGAGGAGACAATACCTATAACACTGCCATATGAAGAGAGAAAATACGATTATACTAGCATCACACCTGATACAGATCCAGTCATAGCCGCGAGGTACTCGCCATGGGTTCTCCGCAGCAAATTGCTTCAATGTGTTGTAAAATTACAGCAACACATACTCGAATACACTAGGGAATTCCTATATCGCGAAGGATTCACAGAGCTATTGGCCCCGATGGCTAGTGTGGTTAGTGATCCTGGGCTAAGAGGAGCTAGGAAACTAAAAACGACGCTATACGGTATCGAGTATGAACTAACCAGTAGTGTGATAATGTATAAGCAATCATCTGCAGCAGTGTTTGAGAAGATATTCTATGTAGCAAGAAACATCAGAGAAGAGCCCCCAGAGAACATTAGTACAGGGAGACACCTGGTAGAGTTCACCCAGATAGATCTTGAGTGGGCTCTAGCCGGTGTTGACGATGTAATTGGGCTTGCTGAGAGAATGTTAAAGTACATATCGGAGAAATTAGCAGAGGAGAAAAGAGAGCTGTACGATGAACTAGGCGTAGAACCATATGTGTTCAAACCCCCGTTTCCGAGATTATCCTATGACGAGGCATTAGAGCTCGCTAGGAGGCTAGGATACAGTGTTGAATGGGGTAAGGAGCTAAGCCATGAAGCGGAGACAGCCGTGGCCATGGAGTATGACTCGCCAGTATGGATTACGAGCTTCCCCGTTGTAAGCCGCGGCTTCTACTACCTCCCGGACATAGATAGGCCTGAGTATAACAGGGATTTCAACCTGATACTGCCCAGAGGATATGGCGAAGTAATAGATGGTGGTGAGAGAGAGTATAGGTACGGAGAACTCGTTAAGAGAATAAAAGCTGTCGGCGAACCACTAGAGAAGTATGAGTGGTTCCTTGATCTAGCGAGAAAAGGAGGCATACCGCCCAGTGCTGGATGGGGGCTTGGACTGGAGCGTCTGACACGGTTCCTAGCGGGACTCAAGCATGTCGGGCTAGCAACGGCCTTTCCCAAATTACCGGGTATTGCGGGTACGCCATAAACAGCTATAGTGCGGCGAGGACATTATAGAGCATAACTGTTTCAATGACAATAGCGTTTTTTGAGTCTCAAAACCACATATCCTCTTGATCTACTCTTAGTCCTAACTATTACCTCGTCACCTAAATCCATGATGTCTAATCCCGACAGATACTGCTTTATCCTATTATAGCAACTCTTGTCTAGTACTATGACGTAATAACCCTCAGGATCACGTGGCCCTAATGAAGTCATCTCGCTTCACCCCTTTATACAGGAAAATATATGTTGGATGGCTAAGTATTATTATGTAAGACCTGGATTTGTGGTGAATATTATATGAAATGGAATGTTACTTGTAAGCCGTCCTATTCATTATTAAAAGTAGAGCTCGAACCAGGAGAGAACGTCACGGCCGAACCAGGTGCAATGGTCTATATGAAGGGCGACATAGAGATCAAGACAAGCAGTGGCGGTATACTGAAGGGAATAATGAGATCCATGCTAGGGGGAGAGAGTTTCTGGCTAAACACGTATCGGGCACGTTCACAGGCTGAGATATGGTTTGCGCCTAGCCTCCCAGGCGATATAGAGGCGCTCGAGATTAATGGTAAAGGCCTAATAATCCAGGATACAAGCTATCTAGCGCATCACGGCGACATATCTATAGGGACTGCATGGCGCGGTTTCCGTGGATTGCTCGCCGAGGGAGAGCTTTTCTGGCTGAAAGCCGAGGGAAGCGGACTCGTCTGGGTCACTAGCTATGGAGGTCTCGAGAAACTAGAGCTGAAATCCGGGGAAAGAGTAATTGTTGATAACTTCCACTTCGTAGCAATGGATGATGGTATGAAATGGAAGGTTAGGAAGTTCGGTGGCCTCAAATCATTCCTGTTCGGCGGCGAAGGACTCGTGATCGAGGTAGAGGGGCCTGGTAGACTAGTATTGCAGACAAGATCATTACCTCCATTCATAGGATTGATATCGAAGTATATCGGGAAGTAATGAGAGTGGGCCCGCGGGGATTTGAACCCCGGACCTCCGCCGTTCCCAGGCGAACCCGGCCTTGTAAGGGCGGCGTCCTAACCAGGCTAGACGACGGGCCCATAACCAGTATATTTCAGAGTACTGGATTACCAAATTAAATCTTTTCTTTGAGCCAAATATCAGGATAATGGTATGGGTGCCGCCCGACGGATCCCGTACTCACTGGTCCCCGGCTACACGGGGATCTCGTACGGGCGAGGGCTCCGCCGTACACCATTATTTTCTAGATATATAATCCTGATTTTAGGTTTTCTCGGGAGGAACAGTTCTCATTAAGAATTTTATTTTGAGAGAAAACCATCGGGGAGAGATGGTGGGCCCGGGGGGATTTGAACCCCCGACCTACGGGTCTCTCCCGGCTGTCCATTCTCCAGATCTATTTCATCCCCTAGTAGGGTCATAAGACCCGTAGAGATCTGGAGCCCGCCGCTCTGCCTGGCTGAGCTACGGGCCCACCAGGCTGTCATCCAGGAATTACGGTTAGTTTTCGGAGGTATAAAGGTTTTTGCTATGGTTATACCGGGCTGGATTAACTTTATCTTTCGGAACAAACGATAATGTATTATTGCCCCCGATGAAGAATGAACCCGGGTATAAAGCCCGTCTGAAGAAACAGCAATGTAGATAAGGCCCGCATGTGAGGGGGTTAGAACTTTTCTTTCCACAGCATGCGCATTTTTCTACGTTTCTCGAGGAATGTTTCACGCTCAATGTACCTGTATACTGTTCCATGTCTTCTTCCTTCTATTAGGAGCTCGATAGCGTTTTTCGCTATATTCGCGGATTCAAAATCACCGATGATCGCTACATAGTGTTTGTAGACCGATATATATGTGCCCGTCATTTCCTCTAATACGCGCCTGGCCTTTCCTCCTTCTCCTATTATTCTGCCTTTGATCCTCTGTAGGTGGTTGATTTTATCTCCAACATATTGTTTTAGATCAATTATTATGAGAACCTGGTCTTCGTCTAGCAGTCTGAATGCTCTCTCGGGGCTGAAGCCGTAAGCTATTGCTCTGACAACATCCCGTGCTTTCATGAGGTTTAAAGCCGTTGTGGATGGAGATGCTGGCTCTATTATTACTGATCCTGTCGTTGAGTCAACTGTTATCAAAGTATTTGTACGGCGCATAATCTCTTCTTTAACCTTGCCGTCCTGCCCAATGAGTACACCGACTCTGTCCGGAGGTACTTTCTCGTATAGCCTCGTCACACCAATAGTTAGTTTTCCCTTGTCTTCGTTAGGCATGGCTTTACCTCCTCCATGATCTCTTCAGGGCCAGGTGTATCTATACCTACTTCATCTCTGAAGAACCTAATAAGGTTCTTAATATCCCTGTATAAAAACTCCATGGAATTAGGGTGATCGAGTAAAACAGCTTGTCCCACATCGATAATAACTACGTCGAGATCAGGTGTAACCATAATATTGTATTCTGATAGATCGCTGTGGACAAGCCTGGCTTTACAGACGATCTTATATAGTTCTGTAAGGATCTTATCAAATATTTCTTCAAGAGCTTCTTTATCGAGTTCACTATATACTTCGGCTAGCAGCGGGTATCTCCTCCCTTTTTCACCCATAAACTCCATAACAAGTACATTGTTTAGAAAAGCAATTGGTCTAGGTACGCTTATCCCTGCCTCGTAGAGTCTTTTCATGTTTCTAAATTCTTTTCGTGTCCATGCATAGATTAGGGCACGTGTATTTCTAGGTTTAAATCCCTCGAAACGAGGATCGCCTATAATATATTTCAATATTCCTTTCTTGAACATAGCTGTTGATGTCAGATATATTTTTACTGCTAGAGGAGTGTTTTTAGGCCCGTATGCGAGATAGACACGTGCTTCTTTACCCGAGCTGATCACTCCTGCCATTCGCTTGATTATTCTGCGGCGCATTAAATTATATATGGTCATAACAGTTTTTGTATCAAATACTTCTTCAACCGTCTCGTACAGGTCCTTATCTTTTATCCTCTTTTCACGCCGGGGAAAAGGATAAAGATTGTCTTCATCTATGCTCATATGTACTCACTTAGTGCTTCGAGGAATTCCTGTGGCAACACGCCTTTTTCCAGCAGCTTCGCTACTTCGCCTCTACTATACTTATGTACTATTTCTCCCCTATCGGGAGAGAAGTCCCAGAGCCCTACTAGCACGATGTCTCCTTCGTTCATCCATACCCTTCTGCGCATTTTACCGGGTATTCTGACCTTTCTCTCAGCTCCGTCAAGACATTTAACGACCAGATAATCTCCTCCAAGCAACCTAATAACGCCACATATGACTGTACCTTCTCCTGGTAGTGGTGGTTCTTTGCTTGTTTCCTCTCTATATCTTCGCTTTTTCTTTTTCCTTCTACGGGGCATGTTTTCACCAATTAAACTATTCTTTAATCATATATACTTTATCCCTTACTCTTACTCTTTTCAAGCGATCTCCTGTTTTTACGTCACTAAGGTTTTTCGTTCTAGGGTATTCGTCGAGCTCTCCTGTTTCTTCGTTTAATAGGTAAATAGTTGATTTATCTTCTGCGACAACAAGGAATTCTTTATCGTAAACCATGTAGCCTGGCTTCTTTAGTCTTCCCTTCCAGTAGTCCTCATAGGTTACATGTATATTTGATCCGTCATCGAGCATGCTGATCTCAACCCCGTGGTGATCCCTAGATTTTATAACTCCAGGTCTACCCTTGTACTCTACTAGGTCTCCCTTGTTTAGATCAGGAAGCCGTACAGAAAGTGTTGTAATACCATCCCATGCTCCTTTATCAGGATTATATTTTGTAGGCTTGAATGATTCTACGACTTTCGCACCAGCATCTCTGCTTAAAAGCATTGATAATCGTTTAGCAGCGACCTGGCTAAGCAGTTTAACGTCAAGGCCTGTCTTCTTTTCTTTGATCTCGACTATCTCCGCAGCAACACCTGGGTCTCTAAGTACTCTTCCTATTATTTTCATATCATTCTCGTCGAGATGGCCCTTAGCGCTTCTGATCTGTACCAATGCCTTATGGGCTCCCCCGGCAACCGCAATGCATCGGGGGCATGGTGTTCTATTAATGTTTAATATAAGCTCAACCTCTGTTGACACTGGGTAGGTTTCGTCGAGGACTGCTGAAACACGTGCTTTAACCCCGTATTGTGTCTTGTTAACCTTATATAGGTCAGAGGCTATTTCGATGTCAATGAGATCTACTTTTTCACGGAGCTCTTTTTCAAGCTCTCTCAGAGCGATCCTCCTTATTATTTCTCTTATGGGAAGCGGGTCTCTCCATTCACCTTTGTAGAGCCATGAGCCGCAACGTGGACATATTACTATGTTAAGCACGGGGATCCTTGTGAACAATCCCTTACGTTTAACGAAGCACGATGGGCACATACCGTCGATTAGGGGCTCCTCATCCCCTAGTTTCTTGCCACATACAACACAGTATTTCTCAGGCATTTCCACCACCCAGCACGGCGAACTGGGCGTGTTTCACACCGTTGATCACTATTACGGCGTCAGGATGTATGAATCCATGCTGGATAGCTGCTTCGACTATATTATTGCCTATCAGATTAGCTATTGTTGCTTCAGACAGTATCCTTAGAGCTTTTTCCAAAGTAACGAGCTCGCCTTTATAGAATGCAGGGTCAACATAGAATTTTATATTATTATCTTTTAGAGTGGTGCCGAGTATCTCGGCATCGCAGATTGCTATTACTACTTCTCCTTCACTACTATATCTTTTAACGTACACCATAGGATTATTGCTCATTACTCCCAACTACCCCTAAGGGTTTTTGTTTTAAAATAGAGAATAAGCGTTTCGATATTTGCCGATGAACTCGCTAAAAGGATTTAGAAAGCCTGGAGAGACGTCTCAGCGCCACACGCTAGACACTTTAGTATGAATACTTTACCAGATCTTCTAAGCTCTGTAAATCTACTGCCACAGGTTGGACATAGCACATATTTCTTCACGAATATCTCTATTAGCTTGTTTATAACATGTGCTCCGAATTTTCCTTGTAGGACAAGTTGCTGTGATTCGTCCATGTATGCGGGTACAGCTAGCTCTTTAGCGAAGTATCGCTGCAGTATTTTCGGGTCTCGGTTGAGATAATCAGCTATCCAGCGGAAATTACGTATTACTGTCTTGCCTCCTACAATAATTATCTCTGCCTTAGGGATCTGGAAGGCTTCCTGAGACCTGGCTTTCGCTGGCAGCTTCGAATACGCTCTCTCTAATAGCTCGTCGTATGTGTAATCACTTACTCTCTTAACCACTACGACCACCTTATTAATGGTATTGGAACACATCTATTTATTTACTTATAGGTTACACTTGGGGACTATTATTGCTGAAGAATCATTGATAGATACGTTATAAAGGGAGTTATCAATCCCTTGAAAACAGGGATGGTCTGTGAAGGTATATATAGAGACGTACGGGTGTGCTCTGAACAGGGCTGATGAATCGATCATGAGGACCGTGCTTATCAGTAGAGGGCATCAGATAGTGTCTTCGCCTAGTGATGCTGACGTAGTGGTATTGAACACATGCACTGTTAGACTGGATACTGAGCTGAGAATGGCTAAGAGGATACGGCAACTGAGAAACATTTGTGTGTCCCAAGGCAAGAAACTTGTTGTAGCAGGATGTATGGCTCAGGCACAGCCTTATAAGGTCTCAAAACTAGCGCCTGAGGCCAGCCTCGTATCTCCCCAGAATAGTAGCAAGATATACCTGGCTGTCGAGAACAGCGAAAAAATCATTCTACTAGACGGGGAACGCGATAGAAGCTGCACGGGTTTATGGGTAGATAAGGGTATAGCGTATATTCCATTACAGGACGGATGCACTGGTAACTGTAGTTTCTGTATCGTTAAGAATGCGCGGAGAAGACTAGTCAGTTATCCTGTTGAAAAAATAATTGAGACCGTTAAGAAAGCTGTGGGTGGGGGCGCTGTAGAGGTAGAACTCACTGGTCAAGACACTGCATCATATGGTCTAGACCTATATGGTCGCCAAGTCCTTCCTGAGCTCCTCAGTGAAATCGATGATTTACCAGGTAATTTCATGGTTAGAATAGGCATGATGAATCCCGACACTTTGATGAACATATTGGATCAAATGATAGAGGTATTACAGAGGAGTAAGAGAATTTATCATTTCCTCCATCTCCCGCTTCAAAGCGGTAGTAATAAGGTGTTGAAGATTATGAGGAGAAGATACACTGTGGAACAATATGTTGAGATAGTCAGGGAGCTTAGGAGAAAAGTACCGGGGATCAGTATTGCGACTGATATCATTGTAGGGCATCCGGGAGAGGATGATGACGACTTCATTCAGACTATTGATGTTATAAAGAAGCTGGAATTCGAAAGAGTACATATGGCTGTATATAGTATAAGGCCTAATACTGCTTCGGCGAAACTACCACAGGTACCGACGAAGATTAAGAAGCAGAGAATGCTTAAGCTTCTCGAGGTCGTGGAAAACGTTGGATACAAGGTTCACGCGAGATATATCGGTACTCGTTTGGACGTATTCATAACTGAGAAATCGGATAGATGGATTGGGAGAACAAGGAACTATATCCCGGTAATAATTATGGATAATGATAGCTCGCTTGATTATGGTAGAAAAGCCCGGGTACTCGTTAGAAAAGCTACCTTTTATGATCTTAGAGGAGTACTTGTAGACTAGCAGAGCTAAGCTGTCGATTCAATAAATTCTATTTCCGGATTATACTTTATCAATGACTTGTTGATCTCATTAGCCAGCCTTACGAGATCAGATAGTCGAATAGGTGTTGATACCGGATAGGCACGTATTCTGGCAATAACTTCGCCTACACCGATCTTCTCTATCATTATTTTCTTCGAATCAATTCTGAATATACCTAGATCTATTTCTTCAATACTCTTAATGAGATCATCAACTACTTTCAACGGGTCTATTTCACCCGTGTTGAGCTTAATACGTAGCTGTACGGAGGGAACGTATTCTTTTATGATTGCGTTTACGAGAAGACTATTAGCGATGTATATGCGTTTGCCATAGATATCCTCGAGGGTGGAAACCATCGGTTCTACATCGATTATTCTACCATAAACGGGTGCTGCATGGCTTGGTAGGCGTATCTCGTAGCTTTTGCCCTTAATGTGTCTGAGCAGCTGGAGGTTGATATAGGCTACGAATTCTCTTATTTCGTAGAAGAATAATATGAAGCTCGACACGATAAAGATCGAAACAGCTATAACAACTATATCGGGTGGTACGAAGACGTTTAGGATTGTAACAAGTATTATGAATATCACTATCACATCTATGAATCTACTGATCGTGTTCTTTGTTGATGCTGAAACAATACCTCTGTTCATTAATGATGTGAGAAACCTTACAAGCAGTATTCTCATGAGGACTAGGATGATTACTACAAGTATTACAGACTGAAATTTAAACAATAGTTGTTCGGGAGATGGAAACGTAAATGTCCAGTTAAAATACACTTGTGTTCACCCTTTAAAGTATCTCTCCACGTCCTCTACTCTAGACAGTACTATTAATTGGTATCCGGGCCGTAGAACATCGTCTTCTATTGGTGGGCGTAGTGTTTTTCCGTCAAACAATAAGAGTATCTTAACGTCCTCCGGTAACTTTAGGTTTCTAAGTTCTGTCCCTATGACAGGATCTGTTTCGGCTAATGAAATCTGGTATATTTTGTAGTTACCTATTATGCTTATCAAGCGGGGCGATGAGATCGAGTCGAGGTAGCTGTTGAGTATAGACGCGATAAGGCTTGCCTGAGATATAGGTACGCCCAGCCCGAGTTCTTGGAGGAGGTTCGCGATCCTATGATCTGTTACTTTCGCGAGCCTATAGGGTACATTGTACAGCTTAGCGATCGCGAGAACGAACAAGTTTATCTCGTTTCTACCTGTAAGCGCTATTACCATGTCTATTTCATCCATTTGTATATCGCTTGCATAGAGAGTTACGTCTGTAGCGTCTTTCCCGATGACAAATATATCGTATTTGCTGGAGAGCTCGGCTCTCCTCTGGGGGTCTTTCTCGACGACATATACTTGATGCTTCTTTAGGTCTAGAAGACTCAATAATTCTTCCGCTACTCCTCCACCGCCAACAATGAGTATTCTCAAGGAAGCATCACTCCGTGCTAGGATCAGCGTTTCTTTACCTTAGTATTTTAATAACCTTGCGCCCAGATATAAGTCCTACTAGTAAGAACACCTGCGTGTATTCTACTCTACCGATAAGCATTAGGATCATTATTACAACTCGTACCAATAGCGGCGCGTTAGGCGCGACGACACCAGCACTTAAGCCTACACATCCTGCTGCCGATGTTGCTTCAAACAAAGCATTTATGAAACTATATCCTTCCGCTGTGATAAGTAGTGCTCCGACAAATATGGCTGCCATATGCACTATTGTGAATAGTAATGCTTGGCTTATCTCTTGTTCAGAGATAGCGTTTCCATCTATCTTAATCGTCTTCTTGATCTTATCGCCCACGATAGTGTTTATTGAGGAGTACTTGAACGCTTTAACGAGAACCAGTAGCCTGAAGCTCTTTATACCGCCAGCAGTAGAGAAAATCATTCCTCCTATAAACATCGATAGTATAAGTATTAACTTGGTCGTTGTGGAGAGCCCGGCTATTGTCCCTATGTTGAAGCCTGTAGTAGTCATTGCTGAGACCAGGTTGAACGAGCCGGCTACGAGGGAATATGTCAGTGGTTTGTGATCGACGAGTACATAGCTTAGATCTGTTGCTGCGACAAGTATTAGCATCGAGTAGACATAAGTTCTGAATTCTTCACTTCTCCAAACGCTTCGTAGTTCTCCTCTAAGCATTTTATCTAATAATACAAAGTTCATACCACCTAGAAACATCAAGGCCATTACAGGTATATAGGTTAGCGGTGCTCTGTTGAATATGACCTGGTAGCCTTGATCATAGGTAGACATTCCACCCGTAGCAACCGTTGTTAATACATGGTTGAATGCTTCATAGAAATTCATACCAGTATATACGTATGCTATTATCCCGCCGATTGTTAGGATCAGATATATTCTTATGAGCCTCTGTGCGGTACGGTAAAAAGTCGCTTCAATCTTCAAAGGTCTCTCAACACCATAAGCGGCGGCTCCTACTCTGTAGAAATAGGGGAATAAAACCATCGCAAAGACAACTACGCCGAGCTCGCCGCTCCACTGCATTATGCTACGCCAAGTCACTATGGAGGGCTTCATATGGTCTAGTCCGGTAAGAACCGTGAATCCTGTACCGGTAAACCCCGATATGGACTCAAACCAGGCGTTGACAAAGCTGATCTTGAGACATATCATTAGCGGTATCGCTGCCTCAAGCGATATTAACGGCCAAGCTATAGACGTCGCTATCAAGCCCTCGAGTAGCGAAAGAGGTTTTGCCTCGATTTTTTGGAGAAGATACCCTATAAGGATAAGGATCATGGAAGCGATAAAGAAAGGCCACGTAATAGGCTTTAACGTTATCATATCAATTATTGGTACGCTTAACATTAATAATCCAAGCACTATCTCCAGGGCGCCGATAATCTTCAGTATGCTGCTCCAATTAATCAACTTCAAAGCACCATATAGTTGGAGATCTCCTCTAGCCCTATGATAGATAGCCCATATACGATGATAAAATAAGCTGGTTACTGAAATAAAATATTCTCCAATCGCATTATACAGTCAAACCTATACAGTTTTAGTAATTATTTCTTTACAAACTTAGCAATAATGAAATACATAACACATTATGTTTATTCATGATCGGAAAAACATGATCAAAAACTAAAACAGAATTAATGGATGCGGGCCCGCGGGGATTCGAACCCCGGGTCTCCGGCTTAGAAGGCCGGCGCCCTATCCTGGCTAGGCTACGGGCCCAGGTTTCTGCGCCTATTCTTCATCTTAGGAAATATTTTTCGGGGGATATAGGCTTTATGGGGTTTGACGGCACTGGTTTTTGATTAGCTCTATTATTTTGGCGATGTGTTTTTCGGGATTCTCTATTCTTATTGTTACGTGGTCTCTCTTACCACCGCCTTTTGCACCGTGTTTTCTTAGTTCTGATACTACTCTGGTCAGGTCTATCCCCTTTGTTTTACAGTTTTCTGGATGTGTTGCTATTTCTACAAGTTTTTCATCGTAGCTTATAACGATGTATTTCTTATCTAGTGCGTACATCTCTATTATTTCGCGGAATAATTGCTTGTCTTTGATGTTTTGCTCCAATACTACTGCGTAGGTGCCACAGACAGGTGTTAGGTTGTTTTCTAGTTCTTTTATTATGAGTTTTTTGACCAGGTTTCTGTATTCTGATATTAGTTTGCGCTGTTCTGATAGCTCTACTGCTTTTTTCTGTGCTGAAACCACAGGGTTACCCGGGTCTAGGCCTAGGGCTTCTGCTATCTTTCTAATATTGGATTCGAGCTCGTTGATATAGGGTGGTAGTTTTGTACTGGCTATGTATTCTAAACGGTAGACTCCATCCTGGATTTTCTCTGTATTTATAATCTTTATTGCACCGACCTCGGATGTATTGGCGACATGTGTGCCGAAACAGGCCTCTGCATCATACCCTGGTATCTCGACTATCCTTATTATGGGCTGGATCACGGCGCCTCCTTCATAGATTTTCAAGCCGTATTTTTTCTCTGCCTCAAATTTCGGCAGATAATGTATTTTTAGATCGATATGTTCCTGTATAATCTTATTAGCGATCTCCTCGATCCTACGTATCTCATCCACGGAGATCTGTTTGTAGTGTGTTATGTCTAGCCTGGCCTTTTCAATCGTTTTCTCAGCACCTGCCTGCCATACATGTTCACCGAGAACCCTGCGGGCAGCTGATAATATTATGTGTGTTGCAGTATGGTGTTTCATCAACGTATACCGTCTATCCCAATCAATATATGCTCTAACTTCTTTCCCCTCATTCTCCGAAGAAATATTCTTATCTAGTTTATGCACTACTGTGCCTCCGACTTTGTAGACTGCCTCTACACTATACTCTTCTCCCTCAATACTGATTACGCCTCTATCATAGTCTTGTCCTCCTCCACGAGGATAGAAGGCTGTCTGGTCCAGTACAACATAGTTATCTTTAATACCGAGTATACGTGCTGTGAACTCTCTCATGTATGGATCTTCGTGGAAGAGAAGACGTGTTTCCGGGAACGTTCTAGCCCATTCAGCTATTTCGCCCGGTACCTCTATTCTCTTCTCTTTCATTAAGGCTCTAGAACCGCCATGCCTGGATGCAACTATGCTGTAGAAATTAGGTGGAACATCTAGTTTAACACCGAGCCTTGATGCGTAAGAAGCAACTATTTCGGGCGGTATGCCGTGTGAATCATAGATCTCTATAAGTGTGTCTAAGTCGAGCTTCTTCTTTTTCTTCAGCATTTTTCTAACTATACGGAAGCCCCTGTCAATAACATCTAGGAATCTCTTTGTTTCGACACGTAATACGTCGGAGATGTAATCAGCCCTCTCCGCGAACTTTGAGTATACATATTTATCCTTCCAGTAATCTGCTTGCTCTTCAAATAATTTTATAAATACTTCTTCAAGCCTCGAGGGCTCAACTCCTAACTGTAATAGTGTTTTCAGAGCTCTTCTGATCACCAGACGGGCAAGGTATCCTTCGCCGACGTTTGATGGTACTATATAGTCTGATAGCATTAGGGAAATTGTACGCATATGATCGAGTAGAGTGTAGAGTCTTATAGCGTTGACTAGCTGATCATAGTATTCGCCCATACCCAGGTTTTCCACTTCATGTTTCAACATATCGAGACCTTCGATTTCTTTATCGCTCAACGAGTAAGCTATCTTCTTCAAGACATCGTATGGCGGTTCTTCTATACTGAGTATATTCTTGTACCGATCTATCAGGACGCCATAAATAGTATGATAAGATGTTGGTAAGCGCTGAGTGAACCAAGCTATTCTCTCGATACCATATCCTGTATCGACAACCGTTATGGGCATTAGCTCCCGTTTACCATCCATTATACGGTATTTCATGAATACAAGCGTTGCTACCTCGAGACCATCAACGACTACCTCGTATGCTGGCCCGGCGTTCCCTCCTCCTTCCCACCATGACTCCTTGAAGACAAGGTCATCCGGATCTATACCGATCTCCCTAGTGAAGAACTCATAGGCATAATTGAGTGTTTCATCCACCCAGTAAACATGCTTGTCTTTCTTATTGAAAGCGTGGTGCCCGCCCATTTCGAAACTTGTTAGATGCCGCCCAAAAGTTAGTCCCACGTTATCTATATCTTCGAGTCTTATACATGGCTGAACTATCACTAGCGGATTTGATGGTGGATCAACTATTCCTTCAGTAACTGCAGGCTGAAAGACTACTATAGATGCTATGGTTAAGTAGAGATCATTACGCCAGCGCGCGAGAACAGGGTATGGATCAATATATCCGTGATTATTCCTTACGAAGTAATCAATAAACTTCTTCCGAGCATCCTCGAGAGTCAGATAGTTTACTCGTGGATAATCTTTCATGAGGAAATCATATTTGCTGCATGGCCTGTCCGGACAGGTTTCTCTAGGTATGCGGCTCCAGAATCTCGCACCACAAACTCTACACTTATATGGTTTATAACCATGTTCTTGCAGGAACTTATTCTGAAACTCAGGCTCAGTACTCATGATTAACACCATCAATAATTATACCGTATATAATCCTCCCTCCACAAACACCGTTAGTCAATTCGACTGAAAATATTATCTTGGGTCTTGGAGCTAATTATATCTACTCACAGCCATCCCTGTTGATTAGCCGAGAATAGATTTCTTTTGTAATAAAAACTATGCATTGTAGCTGATATGCATCCTGGTGGTTGGAGGCATTTAGTGACTGCTTGTTTTAGCCGAAGAGGGCGCCTAGACCCTCAGCAAGCTCTTCTTCACTAACAGCCTCTTTCTCTTCCTCCTCAGCAGCCTCCTCTTCCTCCTTCTTCTCCTCAGCAGGCTGCGCAGGAGCAGCTGCTGGAACTGCTGCGACAGGCGCTGCAAGTGCTTGTTCGAGAACCTTTGCTATGTCGATGTTCTTTATTGCTGCTACTAGTGATTTTACCTTTACTTCGTCAACCTCTACTCCGGCTGCCTCGAGCACTTTCTTGAGGTTTTCCTCGTTTATCTCCTTACCTGCTTTATAGAGTAGTAGAGATGCATAGATGTACTCGATCGCTCCTCACCCCATCCTTTATCTATCCAGCCTTTTATTCAAGCATACAAGTAACATGGGTTTAGGAGTTTTAAATCCTTTCCTTTTCCTATTTTGGGAAAAACGTTTAGCCGAAGAGGGCGCCTAGACCCTCAGCAAGCTCTTCTTCACTAACAGCCTCTTTCTCTTCCTCCTCAGCAGCCTCCTCTTCCTCCTTCTTCTCCTCAGCAGGCTGCGCAGGAGCAGCTGTCATTGCTGGGACTTCTAGCCCTAGATCGGGCGCATACTTTGATATCTCTGCTGCTAAGGCATATGCCTTCATCAACGCTGTTCTGAACACGTATTCCGCTGTATCTGGAGTTACAAATCCTGCTTCTGCAGCCAGTGCTAGTGCGTGTCTGTAGGCTTTTGTTACGGATAACTCTATGATCTCTGGTACAGGCCATACTATCTCTGATCCTAGTTTCAAGGCGTCCAGATGAGCGTTCATGAACATGTTCTCGTATTCTCCTAGATCAAGGACTAGCTGGTCGCCTGGTATGAGTACTCCAGTATCATATGCTATCTTTACCTTCAGCTTAACTTCTTTAAGAGCTATTCCGAGCCTTTGTAGAATGCTTGCAAGCTCCTCCGATATGACATCTCCAGGCTTAGCAACTTTGGTATCTTTTGTTATCCATATAGTGTTGCCCTGGATCTTCACAGGGATCTTGAGCTTGCTGAACGTGCTAAGTATAGGGCCTGGAGATAATCCTGTGTTTCCTTCAGGAACTATTATTTCTTGATCAGCTACTTCGCCGGGCTTATAGAATGTCTTCGCCTTATACTTTTCAAAGAGTAGCGCTAGTTCAAAGGCATTGAGATTACTAAATACTAGGAGGTTCTGGCCGGTGAGTAGTTCTTCAAATTTCGATACATCTAGGCCTGCTTTCTTTAGAGCTCTAAGTATTAGTTTGTTCTTGGACACTCTAAATACAGCTACCTTGGCGAGCTTCTTCCTCAGTTTCTGGAGATGATTTGTAGGGAATCCCTGAATATCTGCTATTAGGAATACTGGGTACTGTTTGAACAATGATGCCAGATACTCTACCTCTCTTATCTTCCACTCGGGTATCCTCTTAGCTCTAGGTACAGCTGTTGCTGACACTGCTTGCTCACCCTACTACCTCTACTGGTGGACCCATAGTTGTTTTTACAACTATTTTGGCTATATTATTTGCACCGTTAGGTAACTTGGTCTCCAGCAGTGATAGTATTGTCTGCGCGTTCTCAACGAGATCATCAATATTCATGTCCTCTGTCCCTATACGTGTCATTAGCTGTGGCTGATCCTTATTTCTGAGAAGCACTGCCGACTTGTATCTTTTTATCAATACTGAAATATCAGCCGCTGGCGGGACCGGGACAGGTATCTTTCCTCTCGGGCCTAGAGCAGGGCCCAGCTTTCTGCCCGCCATCGCCATTAGATCTGTTCTAACAAGCACCCAATCACACTGCTGGGCGATCTTCTTAGCGCCCTTCTTATCCAATGCTTCGAGCTCAGGCTTAGTTATGACTCTTGCCGCTCCCGATTCCTTTGCTTTCTCAGCCATAGCACCATCTGCCACGACACATATTACCTTGTCTTTACCAAGACCCTTGGGAAGAACAACTATCTCACGTATTCTTCCTTCCGGCGAACGCGGATCAATATCTTTCAATACTATTATCAGCTCTACGCTCTGCTTAAAGTTCCGGGGCTTACTATATCTTATTGCTTTTTCAATAGATTCTTTCAGTTTCTCTTTTGATGGAAGGGGCATTATTCTTACACCTCTTCTTCAGTCTCTTTCTCCCATTCGGGCTCATACTTGGCTAGCACTGCGTCGTATATGCCTTCATCTATTTCTTTCTGTACTATTTTCGGATCCTTACCATTGACTGTAATACCTATACTTCTAGCGGAGCCTAATATTGTTTTAACGGCTGCTTTGAGCGTTTTAGCAGTTAGTTGCTCCTTCTTCATTAATGCGATCTCAATGATCTTCTCTATCGGTAGATCACCTATTTTCTGGTGCGCCGGATCACCTGAAGGGTTCTTGGCTCCTACAGCCTTTAGGAGTAGTGCTGTCGTTGTCGGAATTCCTACTTTTATCTCAAACTTCTTCGTCGCTGTATCAACTATTATCTCTACTGGAACCGTTAGGCCCTCGAATTGCTTTGTTGCCTCATTAATAGCCTTCACTACTTCCATAACATTTACCTTTAAAGGCGAGAGCGTAGGCCCAAGTGGTGGACCCGGGTTCGCCTTACCTCCCTCAACCATTACTTTTATTACTTTTTTACCCATTTTTACCCACCACCTTTCTTCACGGGCTTAACATAATCACCCGGCACGGTTATAGGGACATTGAAAGCAGCCTCTAAGATACTAAGCATTACCATATTCTTATTTCTATCTACGCTCACAACCTGTGCCTTCATACCCCTGAACGGACCACGAATAATCTCTACTATATCTCCCTCATTAACCATCTCGATAACAGGTTTCGGCTTCACGAGCCTCTCTATTTCTTCAGGCTTAACCTTTACGAGCTGTCCACGCTTAACATACTTAACATCAGTTATCAATGGGTAAACAGAGCCTAGATTAGGAGCTTCCACGAACACGTACCCCTTTATACCAGGAGGTACAACTATGGCTCTCGCATCAATACCTCTTTCTTCCCTAAGTACACGTGCTCTATTCTCAATTATTAATGCGACATCCAGTTCTCTCCCAGCCGTCGTTCTAACCGCGAAAAACTGTGATGGCCGCTGCGGCAATAAGATCAACCTCCATAGAGCTGTGGGAACAGGAACGTCAGGAATATCAGTCTGATAACGAAAGCTATTGCTCCTACAAGCGTTAATCCTAGAAGACTTATCTTAAGACTTGTTAGATACTCTTCTCGTGTAGGTTTTGTGGCAAGCCGAATTATATGGCGCCACGAATCAATCAGTTCTCTAAAACCCATTACTGATCCGCTCCATCTTAATATATATTTGGTAATATCTTATTTACAAATTCATCAATACTGAAAGGCTTTAAATCTTTATATTCCTGGCCCACACCGATCATTATTATCGGTTTCTTAATAGCATATACAATACTTAGCGGGACCCCGCCCTGCTCATAAGCATCGACCTTAGTTACAATAACGCCGTCAACACCAATATATTCGTCAAAGAACTTCGCCTGCTCAATAGCGTCATTACCTGTGAGTGCATCGACAACTAAGATCTTACGGTGAGGCTTAGATACTCGGACGAGTTTCTTTAATTCATTAACCAGATCTATATCTGTATGCATACGCCCAGCTGTATCAATCAATATGACATCATAACCCCTGTTCTCAGCATATCGGATAGCGTCAAAAGTGATAGCTGCGGGATCAGCGCCATACTTTCCCATAAAGACGGGTATCCCTGTTCTTTGACCGTGAAGTTTTAACTGCTCTTGTGCTCCAGCACGGAAGGTATCCGCTGCAACCATTAATGGTTTAAATCCTCTATCCCTAAAGGCAACCGCGAGTTTCGCTATAGTAGTTGTTTTTCCTACTCCATTAACACCTAGGAACACAAGTTTATACGGCTTATAGTTTTTGGCTTCATCGAATAAATCCAGGCTTCCGGCTTCATTGAACATGCTTATTATTAATTCTTTGAGCTTTCTTACAAGCTGCTCTTTATTTCTTATATTGCCTTTCTCTATCTCCTCACGCAATGAATCAATAATGTATTCAGCACATTCAAAAGCTACGTCACTTTCTATTAAACTAAACTTAAAATCTTCAAGTAGATCATCTAGTTTTTCCCTAGCGCCTAGAAGGCTTGAGGCTTTCTCAATAAATTTTGAAAATGCTTTCTTTATTTTGTTAAACAATTGAAATACACCGGTTCAGATCTTTATTTCTGCTGTGCCTTACCTGCTTGTTGGGCTTGTGCATATATTGATGCTAGTATTTGCTGGATATAGTTATACTCTGTTAGAGCTGATGCTAGTTGTCTCTGGAGACTATCTAGAACTCTCCTAGTATCAGCAATCCTCTTATTGAGCAGTTTTACGGCGTTATCCTTGTTTGTTCTAATATAGTAGTTGCCACCGATATTTACCAGGAGCTTCTCGTTCCAATCATCCACTATCTTTGCGGGCAGGAATACCGTGTTCATTCTATCGAGCATTATGTATGAGTCGGAAGAACCTTCAGGGAGATCATCTATTGTTGTTAGAGATAACTGTAGTTCTGTTAGTTGAGCGGATAGATCCTGTACTTGCGCCTGGAGTACACCTATATATTCACGTAGCTCGTTAGCCCTGATCATTAGTTCTGTTAAAGATATCTTCCTACGTTCTTCTCTAGGTTGTTTACTCATATTTCAAACCCCTTAATCATAGCAAGTGATGCTATTCTTCTATCCCTTACCTCGTCCAGCGTGATCTCCTTGATACTTGTAATTCTGATGTGTTTTCTCCTAAGCTTATGATTACTACCTAGCACCGAGTATACGTACTCCAATGCCTGCTCCTTAGTCAATGCACGTACTTCTTTAGTGAATTTTTGCCATGTCGGGAACTTATCATGGCTTATCAGCATATAACCTTCAACCCTATATATTTTGACCTCACTCATTCCTAACACCTTCGAAGCCTCTCTTGATACGTAATATTTCAGGGCCTGTTGTCGCTTCTCCAACTATAATGCCATAATTATTAGCTACTAGACCACTCTTTATAAAAGGTATTCCTGCATTTACAGTGCTTCTCTCGAGGCCTATGCCTAGTATATCTTCTAGTTCACTTATTTCCTCATCACTAACATCAGGATGTATTACTCCACCACTATCATTTACTACTGCGAGGCTCCCAGGGATGGGTAGCCCCATAATGTTTTTCTTGACTATCTCTATGCCTAAAGTATCAGATATTTTTTCAAGCTCTGAATCTTCTAACTCTTCACCAGCGATCCCGATCTTATTATTAACTAATAATATGTTGCCCAGTGCAGTGTATCTCGAGCCAGTGAGATACATGTTCAGATCATATTTTTTCAGAAGCTTTGACAACAAATCTATTTCTTCATAAGCTGTATTTCTTGGTAGGATAATACCATTATTATTGCCGACAACAAGTATTCCATGAAGTATTGTCCCGGCGATGGTCGTTCTAATAACGTCAACATTAAGAGCTTCACGAATTATTTTCTCTTCATCACTGGTAATTGTTGGAGGCACTAATGCTATCTTGTCATTAGCGTATATGAATACACCGACGTTGACGTTTCCCATTAGTCCGAGTTTGTATATCTCCATAATTCATTCCCACGTACTCTTGGTTTTTAATGCATGAATGAATATTGCATAAAAGAGATTATAGTAGTATCTATTATTTCAAACAAAATGATTAATGACATATAATAAACATGCTACGCCTACTAATGATTTACTCCAAGCAACACTTATTTCTCTCTAGTCGTTACCGAAACCTTTTGTTTACGAACTAACAGTACCTTAGCGATTTTTTCTTCTTTATCAAACCTTATCTCTACGACAACACGTCTCGGTGGTTTTTCTCTGCTGAACTGCCAGACATAGTTGTTTACTTCATTAGATATCACTATTTTTTCAGCG